>JAHWJV010000173.1 GCA_019348265.1 Gemmatimonadota bacterium | reverse complement strand
GATGGAGGAGGTGTTCGCGGAGTGGCGGCGCCCTGGGTCGCGCTGCGGTGGCGGGCTCGTCTGGTTCTTCCAGGACCTCTGGCCGGGCGCCGGGTGGGGTGTCGTCGACTCCGGCGGCGCGCCGAAGGCGGCGTGGCATGCGCTCCGCCGCGCCTTTCGGCCCGTGCAGCTGGCGATCACCGACGAGGGTGTGAACGGACTGGCGCTGCACCTCATCAACGAGACGGCGAAGCCGCTCGAAGCGAAGCTGTCGCTGCACTGCCTGCGGGACGGGGAAGTGTCGGTCGTGCGGGCGTTGAGCCGGCGCCGGGTGGATGGGTGCTGCGCGTCCAGGCGCGTCGCTGCGCGCAGTCCGTGCACATCGAGGACGACCACTTCAGGGCGGCCGAGGACTGGTTCCACCTCCCTCCCGGCGTCGAGCGGGCGGTGCGGCTGCTGCCGCGCGACGCTTCCGGAGCGCAGCCGGATGGCGAGGTTCACGCGCTGAATGGCGCGGCTCCCGTGCGCTACAGGGCGGGCGGATGAGCGCGCGTCCGGTGGTTATCGACGGGTGCTTCGGCTGGTTCCATCCCGCCGCCGGGGCCAGGGGCGTGGTGCTGTGCAGCGCTCACGGCCAGGAGGAGATCTGGGTGCACCGGAGCTGGCGCGCGCTCGCTGACCAGCTCGCCGGCGCTGGGCTCCCCACGCTGCGCTTCGATTATCCCGGCACCGGGGACTCTCCTGGCGATGACGAGGATCCAGCCCGAGTGGCCGCCTGGCTGGGCTCCATTTCCAGAGCCGTCGAATGGATGCGGTCGCAGGCCGGGGTGGAGGAGGTCGCCCTGGTTGGGCTGCGCCTCGGCGGGACGCTGGCCGCCGCCGCCGCCAGCCAGCTCGATCAGATCCAGGCGCTGGCGCTGCTGGCGGCCCCGGCAAGCGGCCGCGCATACGCGCGTGAGATGCGCGCCGCGGCCATGCTCGCTCCCTCGATGCACGGGGCGCCGCCGACCCCGCCCGAGTGGAAGGACGACCTGGAAGCCGCCGGGTTCGTGATCACCGCTGAGACGCTGGCGGACCTGGGCCAGGTCGACCTGCTCAAGCTACATCGTCTGCCCGCTGGACGCGTGCTCCTGATGGATCGGCCGGATGCGCCCGGGGAGGGACGGCTGGCGGCCAGGCTGCGCGAGCTCGGCGTGGAGGTGCGGGTGGAGCCATTCGCGGGTTATCCCGAGATGATGCGGCTCGCCCACTACTCGAAACCGCCGCGGGACACATGGGCGCTGCTGACGGACTGGCTGGCCGAGGGCGCGCGTCCGTCGGCGCGTACGGCGGCTCCAGCCTTCGAAGCCGTGCTCCGGCTCCCGGAAGCGATTGAGGAGCCCGTCTTCTTCGGCGAGCACGTTCGCCTTTTCGGCCTGCACTGCGTTCCGATCAGGCCACGGCCAGGGCTGCCGACGGTCATCTTCCTGAATACCGGCGCCGACCATCACGTAGGCGCGAACCGGATGGCGGTGCCACTGGCGCGCCGGCTGGCCGCGCAGGGGTTCGCCTCCATTCGCTTTGACCTGGCGGGCATCGGCGACAGCCCGGCGGTGGCGGGAAAGGAAGACAATCGTCTCTACTCGGCCGACTCGCGCGCCGACGTCACGGCGGCGCTGGACTGGATGGAGCGGCAGGGTCAGCAGCGCTGCGTCGTGGTAGGGCTCTGCTCGGGAGCCTATCTCGCCCTGCACTGCGCGTTCGCAGACCCCCGGATCGTGGGTCAGGTGCTGATCAACCCGCTGCGGATGACCTGGCGAGAAGGGACCACGCTCGACATCGCTGCGCGCGAAGTCGCCAACCCGTACAAGTCGACGCGCTTCTACCTGCGGAGCGCCCGCAAGGCGGAAACCTGGAAGCGCGCACTTTCCGGAGAGGTCCACCTGCTCGGCATCACCCGGAGGCTCGCCAAGCGCGCGGTGGAGCGCGCGCGGCTCGAGATCGCCGTGGTCTGGGGGCGCCACCGGGGAGCGGAGGACAGCGAAGTGGCGCGCGGGTTCTACCAGCTCTGCGAACGCGGGGTGGAAAGCCTGTTCGTCTGCAGTCTCGAGGACAGCGCGATCGACGAGATCGAGACGCACCTGGGGCCCGGCTGCCGAAAGCTGGCGCGCTACAGCAGCCTGGACGTCGAGATCATCGAGGGGGCGGACCACACGCTCACCTCGCGCTGGGCGCGGCGCCGCCTGGAGGAGCGTGTGGAGGCGTACCTCTCCGGCTTCGCGGCGCAGCCCGGCTGACCCGCCCCGCCTCAGGTCTCCCGCCGCGTCGCCAGCCACGCGCCCACCAGGATCAACGCGGTGCCCACGAGCGCCGGCAGTCCCACCTCCTCACCCAGCACCACCACCCCCAGCGCGATCGCGACCAGTGGAGTGAAGTAGGAGGTGACGGAGGAGCGGGGACCACCTACCCGCCCGGCGAGCGTCACCATCAGCACGAAGGCGAGGCCCGTCCCGAGCACGCCGAGCGGAAGGATCGCCAGTGCCGACTCCCACTTCCAGGTCGACGCCTCGAGACCGGCCAGCCCGAACGGCGCCACCACCGCGAGCGCGGCCAGCTGCGACCGGAGCAGCACCGGCAGCGCGCCGTACCGCTGCTGCAGCGGCACCGCGATATTGGTGGCCAGCCCGTACATCACCACCGCGATCACGATCAGAGCCGTGCCGAGGGCAGTCGCCTCCGAGCCATGCAGCTCTGGCCAGGAGATCGCCACGATCCCTCCGAAACCCACCAGCAGCCCGATCGCCTGGTTGCGCCCCGGCAGGCGCCGCAGCAGCGCCGCTGCCCAGGCCGCGGTGGTGAGCGGCATGCCCGCGTTCAGCATCCCGGCGACCGACGAGTCGATCCACTGCTGCGCGATCGGGAAGAGCATCAGCGGGATGCCCATATAGGTGAGCCCCAGCAGGATGACGCGCGGCAGGTCCTCGCGGTCGACCGGACGCCGCGCGGCGGGGATCAGCGCGAGCGCGGCGGCGCCGAGGCCGATGCGCGCCGTCGCGATCACGGTCGGCTGAAAGGCGCGCAGCCCGATCTCCATCAGGAGGAACGACGACCCCCAGATCAGCGCGATCGCGCCGAGGATCCCCCATTCCTTCACCCCGAACGCGGCCGTCCGCGCGCCGACGCCCGTCTCGAGCAGGCGGCGACCGGGGACACGCGGCACGGCTGGACCGTCTGGTTCGAGCATTCAGCAGACTGGGAACGAGAAATTAGCAGCCATCGTCAGGACGCGTGACGATGCGCTCTCCTCAAGACGCTCGCCACTCCGCCGGAAGCCCCTCCGGATTCGCGCATGCAAGCGCATGCAGCCCCTTGCGCGACGGTACTTTCCCCGTATGCAGCCGTTGCCGCCCCGCGGAGCGCCGCGTACTATCCCACGGTCGGAACGCTCTCGCGAAGCGACTCCCGTCCGTTGACCCGAGCAGCCAAAGGCTGGCAGAGACACCCGCCATGACCGGTCCGATATGACGTCTCGACTATTTGGATCTGCTCGACGGCCGATGGTGGTCGCGGCGGCGGCGCTGCTGGCCGGTGGATGTCACTCTGCGCAACCGCCGGAGGCCGCGCGGCCAGCGACTCCGCCCTCCTCGGTGGCCGGTGCGCCGGCCCCCTCCGGCGCGCCGCCCCAGAGCGCCCCCCTCCGGCGCGATCCCTTCGAGGGCGCCGATCTCACCGCCAAGCCGCCGCTCGCCGCGCTTTCCCCGGCCGAGGAGCAGGCTCGCTTCCTCCTCCCCCCGGGTTACCGCATCGAGCCGATCCTCACGGAGCCCGCCATCCAGCAGCCCGGAGCGATCGCCTTCGACGGGAACGGCCGCATGTTCGTGCTGGAGCTGCGCACGTACATGCTCAGCGCGGACGCCGCCGACCAGCTCGCTCCAGCCAGCCGCATCTCGCGCTGGGAGGACCGCAACGACGACGGAGTCTACGAGAGCCACACCGTGTTCGTCGATAGCCTCGTATTCCCGCGGTTCGTCACGCCCTTCGGAGCGGACGCGGTGCTCACGAAGGAATCGAACACCGACGAGGTGTGGAAGTACACGGACACGAACCGGGACGGGGTCGCCGACCGGCGGGAGCTCTTCACCACCAGCTTCGGGCGGCTGGCGAACGTCGAGCACCAGGAGGCCTCGCTCTTCTGGGCGATGGACAACTGGATGTACAGCACCGTCAACTCCTTCCGCATTCGCTGGACGCCGAACGGCGTGATCCGCGAGCCGACGGGGTCCACCAACTCGCAGTGGGGAGCGACGCAGGACGACGAGGGGAAGGTCTGGTTCCAGGGCGGCGCCAGCGGCCTGCCTTCACACTACCAGTTCCCCATTCACTACGGGAACATCAACGTCCCGAACGCCCTGGAGCAGGGCTTCGACGTCCCGGCCGGGGCGCCGGTCCGCATCGCCGACATGCAGGGCGGGATGGGCGCGGTGCGGATGCCCGATGGGTCGCTGAACCGCGTCACCGCCGGCGCCGGAAGCGACGTGTTCCGAGGGCACCGGCTCCCCGCGGAGCTGCGCGGCGACTACTTCTACGGCGAGCCGGTCGCCCGGATCGTACGGCGTGTGCGCCCGTCGAGGACGGAAGGGGTCACGCAGCTACGCAACGTCTACCAGGCGGAGCAGTCCGAGTTCATCCGGTCGACGGACCCGCTCTTCCGCCCCGTAGAGCTGCAGACGGCGCCCGACGGTACGCTGTACGTGGTGGACATGTACCACGGGATCATCCAGGAGAGCCAATGGACGCCGCCGGGCTCGTACCTGCGCGCGAAGATCGAGCAGTACCAGCTCGACAAGATCGTTCATCATGGGCGGATCTGGCGAGTGACGTACCAGGGGATGGAGCGCGACCGCACGCGGCCGCGCATGCTCGAGGAGACGGCAGCGCAGCTCGTCCGGCACCTGGCGCATCCCAACGGCTGGTGGCGCGACATGGCCCAGCAGCTCCTGGTGCTGAAGCAGGACCGGTCCGTCGCGCCGGCGCTGCGTTCCATGGCGCGCTCGAACCCGAGTCTCACCGGCCGCTACCACGCGCTGTGGACGCTGGAGGGCCTCGGCGCGCTGGATGCCGCGCTGGTGCGCGAGCTGATGAACGACCCGAGCGCCGGGATGCGCGTCCAGGCGATCCGGGCGAGCGAGACGCTCTACAAGGCGGGAGACAGGTCCCTTGCGGCGGATTATCACCGGCTCGCGAAAGACAGCGACCCGGACGTGGTGATCCAGGCCCTGCTGACGCTGCGGGTGCTACGCGTTCCGGACGTCGAGACGACCGCGCGGAACGCGCAGACGGCGAACCCCGCGCGCGGCGTGCAGATCGTCGCTCAGCACGTCCTGACGGCGGCTTCCAGCGGCGGGAGCCCCGCCGGCGCGCCGACCGCGGGGACGCCGCAGCGCGCCGTCTGGGACCGCGGCCTGGCCGTGTTCCAGGAGCAGTGCTCACAGTGCCATGGGGAGGAAGGCCGCGGGACGCCTAGCGGCAACGACCTGATCGCGCCGGCGCTGGCGGGGTCGCCCCGGGTGACTGGACACCCGGACTACGTCATCAAGACGCTGCTGCACGGCCTCACCGGCCCGATCGAGGGGCAGACGTACGCGGGCGGGGTGATGATCTCGCAGGGCCAGCAGACGGACGACTGGATCGCGGCGGTGGCGTCGTACATCCGCAACTCGATGACGAACCAGGCGTCGTACGTCACGCCGTCGCAGGTGGCCCGCGTCCGCGCCGCGCACGCGGGCCGCACCCGTCCCTGGGAGTATCGCGAGCTGACCGCGACGGTGCCGGTCCGCATGCGCGCCGGGTCGAGCTGGCGGTACACGGCGAGCCACAACCCGGACCGGGCGGAGCGCGCGTTCGACACCTCCGGCTGGGGCACGGGGACGGCGCAGGTGCCGGGGATGTGGTACCAGTTCGAGCTGCCCCAGCCGGCCACCCTGGCGGAGATCCAGTTCGATTCTCCGATGCAGGCCGGCCCCCCGCTTCCTGCCGGCGCTCCGCCGCGACCCAGCACCACGCCGCGTGGCTACCAGGTGCAGCTCTCCATCGACGGCGTGAGCTGGGGTGCTCCCGTCGCCCACGGACCGGGAACTCCGGGGACCACGATCATCACCTTCCCGCCGGCGCGGGCGAGGTTCGTCCGGATCACCCAGACCGGAACGGCGACCGACGGCGCGCCCTGGACCATGCAGCTGATGCGCGTGTTCGAGCTGCCCTCCGCACGCTGACGGTCGTGCGAGAGAGGTGCGTAGGCAGCAGGAACGCTCGCCGAGCCTCGCGCTTCCTCATGGGAGAGCAGGTCCAGCGGTCGAGAAAGCGATCGCAAGCAGAGACACGGTTCCGCGGCCGGTGGCTAGCGGTCCGGTGTACCGGGGTGGCCTCAGCTCACCTCGTTTTAGACCGATTCCTCGCTCTGGAAAGGAAAAGCTTCGTATGAACCGATACACGCGACGCAATCTGGTGAGCGCCCTCGCCCTGCTCGCCAGTGCCGCGGCCATCCCGGGCGCTGCTCCCGCGCAGGACCGGGTGCGGACGGCGAACGGAACCGTGGAAGGCACCACGACACCCAGCGGGGTGAAGCTCTTCAAGGGAATTCCCTTCGCCGCCCCGCCGGTCCGCGAGCTCCGCTGGAAGGCGCCGCAGCCGGCGGCGAGCTGGCAGGGCGTCCGCAAGGCCGACCGCTTCGGCCCACAGTGCATGCAGGCGCGCATCTACAGCGACATGGTCTTCCGCAACGAAGGGACGAGCGAGGACTGCCTGTACCTGAACGTCTGGACGCCCACTCCGGCGACGTCCGCGCGCCTCCCCGTGCTGGTCTATTTCTACGGCGGGGGGTTCAATGCGGGGGACGGATCGGAGCCGCGCTACGACGGGGAGAACATGGCCCGCAAGGGGATGGTGGTGGTGACGATGAGCTACCGCCTCGGGGTCTTCGGGTTCTTCTCGCACCCGGAGCTGACGGCGGAGTCGCCGCAGCGCGCATCCGGCAACTACGGCCTGATGGACCAGACGGCGTCGCTGCGCTGGGTGCGCGAGAACATCGCCGCGTTCGGCGGCGACCCGAACCGCGTCACCATCGCCGGCGAGTCCGCCGGATCGTTCTCCGTGAGCGCACAGATGGCATCACCGATGGCGAGGGGGCTGTTTGCCGGGGCGATCGGCGAGAGCGGGGCCTTCCTCGGTCAGACGCTGGCGACCGCGCCTCGCGCGACCACGGAGCAGAACGGCGTCACCTTCGGCAATGCGGTCGGCGCGCGATCGCTGGCCGCCCTGCGCGCGTTGTCCGCCATCGAGCTACTGGACGCGTCACAGAGGCAGGGGCTCCCCCGCTTCGGCGCCAACGTCGACGGCCAGTTCTTCACCGAGTCGCCGCTGGAGACCTATACCGCAGGCCGTCAGGCGCGAGTTCCGCTGCTGGCCGGCTGGAACTCGGAGGAGTCGGCCGG
>JAHWJV010000172.1 GCA_019348265.1 Gemmatimonadota bacterium | reverse complement strand
GCTGACCAGCACCTGGCGGAGCTCGTCGATGACGAGGGACAGGGGGGACTGCCGGCGCCTCCGTTCCACCTCGGCGAAGGTGAGCGGCTCGCGAGCGTTCGTGCGGGAGGCGTCCAGGCCCAAGCCCAGCACCCGCGACCAGGAGCGGGCGACGACGCCACGAGGACGCACCGGCGGGGCGCCGCCGGCCAGCACCGCGTCCGCCAGCACTCCCATCAGCCCCACGCGCCCGCCGCCGTAGACGAGGCGTATCCCCTCTGTCGCCAGCAGGTGCCCCAGCTGGAGGGCCGCGCCGGCATAACGCTCGTCCCGTCCGGGGCTCGAGCCGCAGAATACGCAAAGATTCTGGATCACGTTGGAATCAGCGAACCGCGCTCGCGAGCGCCGGGTAGGTGAACAGGGTGAAGTGCAGGGCGTTGACGGCGAAGTGGCACAGGACCGCCGCGCGGATCGACCCGGTGCGCACGAATACCCATCCGTAGCCGAGCCCGGCTACCGTCGCCAGCGCAACGTAGAGGGGCCCGCCGGCCAGATGAGCCAGCCCGAACAGGAGCGAAGCGGCTACCCAGGCGCCGAGCGCCGCCCGGCCCCTCGCGCCGAGCCAGCGCTGGAGCGACGTCTGTATCAGCCCCCTGAAGAACGCCTCTTCCGCGACCACGGTAAAGAGCAACGTGCTCCACGCCCATACCGGAAACCAGCCGCTCGCCTTGGGATCCCAGCGGACGTACCCCGTCGCGAGCGACAGGAGCAGGACCACCAGGACTACCGCTGGTAGACGCGCCGCGCACCCTCTCGCGGTGGCTCGCCAATCTCGGGGAGTGCCCGGTGGGCGGTACCAGATCCCGAGCAGGAAGAGCCCAGCCACGCCCTTGTCGTAGTTGAGCTGCTTGGTGAATGGGAGCGCTCCGGGGCCGAGAACGACGCGGTCCATCACGACCGGATTGTCGAAGCCGGGGGCGACGTGGAGCATGAACGCGACGTAGAGGGCGACGACCACCGCCCCCGCCAGAGCGCGCGCTGACAGGGGGAGGGCGCCCGATCGTGCGCCGATGCACGCGACGCCCAGAAGGAGCATCGCCGCGAGAGCCGGGGGCCGGAGGACTCCGCTCGCTACGCCCGCGGCGGCCGAGAGGAGGAAGGGGGCGAGCCACGCCCATGCGGTGACCCGGCGTCTTCCTGGCAGCGCCAGAGACAGCAGCGCGAGCGAGAGAAGGGCGAAGGTGACCGCTGCGCCGCCATCGATGGTCGTCACGGACCGGTGGACCCGACCTTTCCGCGCGTCCTCGCGCTACTGCGGGGCGGGATCCTGCAGAGCCCAGCGATCTGCTCGGTGCGGGCGAGCTGAGACTCGCGGCGCAGGAGCTCGGCCTCCGCGCGGCGTGCCTCCGTCACGTGACGGAAGCTCCACACGCGGCCCACGACCTCCGCGCCCACTCGCTGCGGCTGCGAGTACCGCTCGAACAACCGTCCATCCCGGAACTCCAGCACGTCGAAGCTGTGCGCTTCCGGCGATTCGTAGAGCTGGCGAACCTTGGCCCGGAAGCCGTCCGGGTCCTTTGAGCTGGCCCACCACGTACGCCAGCACCTGGTCGTCCAAGCCATTGTCGAGAAGGTGATCGGGGAGCCTCCAGAGCTCCTTCATCGTCCGATTGTACGTGACGATCGTCCCTTCCCGGTCAACGACGAGCAGGCCGTCGGCCGTCGATCCAGAGTGGCGCGCAGCACCGACATGGAGCGGGCGAGGCAGCTGTGCTGGGGCATGCCGGCGACGGGCGAAGCAGCCGGGGAAGGGGATCGGGATCACTGCAGTGAGCACGCCCAGCGCGCGCTAGGACGAGCGGGGCTGGCTCTTCGCTTCGCCGCCCTCAGCGCGCTCGACCCTGGCTGTGGGGGCTGACATCCAATATGGGCACCCCCTCCCGCCTCCACAAGTTTGCGGCGCCGCGTTTCCAGAGCGTTTGTCCACCGGCACCTGCAGAAAAGCCGACAGACCCGCCCCCCCCGGCTCCGGTCCGGAAGAAGCCGCGGCGTCCGGCCGCTTCGGGGTAGAACGCGCGGCTGGCACGTCGTCTGCCCGCACCCGCTGACCTGAGCACATACTCCCCGCCCAACAAGGCCAGCAATGGACGTCGAGCTCGGTATCATCGAAGGCTTCTACGGAAAACCGTGGAGCTGGCAGCAGCGCGAGGAAACCATCGCCTTCCTCGGCCCGCACGGCTACCGTTTCTATCTCTACGCCCCCAAGGCGGATCCCTACCTCCGGCGCCGGTGGCGGGAGGCGTACCCCGAGAGCCTCGCCCTCAGGCTCGAGGCGCTCGCGTCCAGCTGCCGCGCCGCGGGGGTCCGCTTCGGCGTGGGGATCAGCCCCTACGAGATCTTCGGCGGCTTCGACCAGGCGGCGCGGGAGGCGCTCGGCGCAAAGCTGGACTTCTGCCGGGAGCTGGGGGTGCAGGACCTCGCGGTGCTCTTCGACGACATGCGCGGCGACCGGGACGACCTTGCCCCGCTACAGGTAGAAATCGTTCATTGGGTGAAAGAACGTACGTCGACGGATCGGCTGATCGTCTGCCCCAGCTACTACTCGGACGATCCGGTGCTGGACCGGGCGTTCGGGCGGCGGCCGGACCGCTACGTCGAAGACCTCGGGCGCCTGCTGGACCCCGCCATCGAGGTCTTCTGGACGGGCGAGGAGGTATGCTCGCGCGAGCTCTCCCCCGGTCACCTGGGCCGCGTGACGGAGCAGCTCGGGCGGAAGCCGTTCCTCTGGGATAATTATCCGGTGAACGACGGCCAGCGCATGTCGCAGTACCTGCACCTCCGCGGCTTCGTGGGACGGCCGGCCGCGATTTCCAGCCACATCGCCGCGCATGGGATCAACCCCGCGCTGCAGCCGACGCTCAGCCGGATACCAGCGCTGACCCTGGTGGAGAGCTACCGCAGAGGGACCGACTACCGTTACGGAGAGGCGTTTCGGGCGGCGGCCGCCAGGGTGCTCGGAGACGAGCTGGCGACCACGGTGTGGGAGGACCTCCTCGTTCTGCAGGACGTGGGGCTGGACCGGCTCGGTCCGAAGGAAGAGCTGCTGCGTGGGCGCTATACGGGGGTCGATCACGACGCCGCGCGGGAGATCATCGGCTGGCTGGACGGCGAATACCGCATCACTGAAGAGGTCGTGCAGACCCAATGAAGCGCCTCGTCTTACGCCGCATCTTCCCGGCGACACTGTTGCTCTATGCCGGCTGCTCCGGAGAGGTGGAGTTGGCGGAGGAGGAGGAGATCGGGGACGACTACGCGGCACAGATCGCCCAGGAAGTCCCGTTGCTGCGCGATCCGGTGGCCCTGGCGGAACTCAACGAGCTCGGAAACGCTCTCGCAGCCCAGGCGGACCCGAGCGGTCGGCGCTACGATTTCCACCTGGTGGACTCCCCGGAGATGAACGCCTTCGCGATCCCGGGTGGACATATCTTCGTCAACCGGGGGCTGATCGGGCGGGCTGATGAGGAGGCGGAGCTCGCGGGAGTGCTGGGACACGAGATCGCGCACGTGACGGAGCGGCACGGAATAGAGCAGGCGGAGAAGCAGCAGCGGACCGGCATTCTGGTTTCGCTCTTCTACATGCTGATCGGGCGGGACCCCGGCATCGTGGAGCAGATCGTCATCCAGGGGGGGGCCGGCGCGGTGTTCGCGAAGTATGGGCGCGACGCGGAGCGGGAGGCGGACCACGAGGCGGTGGCTACGCTGGTCGCCGCCGGGTACCACCCGGAGGGGATAGCCACCTTTTTCGAGGAGCTTCTGAAGGAGCAGCACAGCAACCCGAGCAGCTTCGACCAGTGGTTCGCCTCGCACCCGAGCAGCGCGGAGCGCGTCAGCAACGTCCGGACCATGATCGAGTCGCTCGGGCCGCTGGATGAGGAGCGCTTGACCCGCGACTCGCCCGGGTACCAGGCCTTCCGTCGCCGGGTCCAGCTGGCGCGGTGAGGCCGCCCTAGAGGTCGAGCTCGAGCGGCGGACCGCCCTCCAGCAGGTACCTCTCCGCGACGAGCAGACAATCCGCGCAGGGCGCCGGGTGCCCGCGCGGCGGGTAGCCTGAGGTGCCGCCACAGAGCGTCTGCCCCCGCACTCGCCGCCCCCCGCGCAGCTCTACCTCCTCCCGCACCGCGTAATGCCTTTCGGAGGTCACCGGGTAAACCCCGAAAGGGAGCCGCCGAAGCGTTCGGTCCGCATGCGCTTCCAGCTGCTGACGTGCCTGCCGCAGTCCCTCCGCCCGCTCGACGTCGTGAACGTCCAGCCCATGGTGCCGCTGCGCCTGCTTGAATCGCTCGATCGCCTGCCTGAGCCCGGTCAATCGGAAAGCGCGAGAGTGCGAAAGTGAGCCCGGTGAACCCCTTGCCACCGCAAGTTACACCGCTGTCACACTTTCGCACTCTCGCGCTTTCCGGTTGTGACCCCCACGGGGCTCTACTCGTCCTTCAGGTAATACAGGCAGTTGGCCCAGGAAATGCCCGCCAGTCTGGGCGGGAACGGGTGCCTCCGAACGCAAAACTGACGATGGACGAACGCATACACGCCTGCCTCGACGGCGAGTTGAGGGCAGAGGATCTCACGCCGGCCGAGCGCGCGCGGCTGACGGGGCTCCAATCGGCGCTCGCGGAGACGGTAACCGTCCTCCGCGCCGCTCCGGTTCCCGACTTCACCGATCGCGTGATGAACGCACTCCCGAGTCGTCCGGCGGTGCAGTCCGCGCGTCCCGCGGCCCTGCGGCAGGCGAGCCTCTGGGAGCGTGCCCGGCTCTGGCTGTGGGAGCCGCGGCCGGTGAGCTTCCGTCCGGCGTACGCTCTCGCGGGCGCGATGTCGCTCGCGCTCGCGGCCATCGCTGTGCCCGAGGTGCTCGAGCAGCAGACGAGTGCCGAAGTGGCCGGGACGTACGTTGCGCCGGTGCCGGGTGGGCAGCGGCTCTACGTGCAGTTCCGGCTGGAGGCGCCGGAGGCCTCCATGGTGACGCTGGCCGGCTCCTTCAACGAATGGCAGCCGACCCTGGAGCTTCGTGAGGCGGCCCCCGGCGTCTGGACGGCATTGGTGCCGCTCACTCCCGGCGTCCACGACTACACCTTCGTGGTCGACGGGGAGCGCTGGGTAGCCGATCCGTACGCGCCTCAGGTGGACGACAGCTTCGGCGGGACGAACAGCCGCCTCTTCCTCCCCGCTCCCGCTGGGAGTGTCTGAGCTTTCGCGGTTTCGTCCCCTGGCGGTGGCCGTCCTGCTCGCCGCCGCGATCCCGGCGCGGGCGTGGGGACAGGGATGGCTGGTGGATCTGTCCGCCGGCGGGGTCAGCCATGAGACCGTCGGCAGCAACGTAGCGAACAGCGCGATGCTTGGGGTTCGGCACGAGGGCCCGCGCTGGCTCTACCTGTACCTCGGCGCGCCCATCGACTCCGGCGGCCTTCCCTGGACGGCGGCGGGTGGTGGCGCCAGGGTGGAAGCAGCCCGCGGCCTCCGCTCCCTTGGCGCCGACCTGTCCGCGCAGGCGTACGGCTACCGCGATCGCCGGCTGTCCGAAACGGGAACTGGCGTCACCGTCGAGCTCCTCCCCTTCGTCGGCCTCAACGCCGGCCCCGCGCGATTGGAGCTACATACCGGCGGACGGCTGTATGCCGGATCCTCGGGAGACTCGACTTTCAATAGGCCGGTTCTGGACAACGGCGCCCTGGTCAGCTACGCCGCGGCGAACGGCCTGGGCCTCGCCGCCGGCGCGCGTCTGGTAACCGCCTCCGAAGGGAGTTTCCCTCACCTGCAAGCGCGGGCCGACCTTTCCCGGTCCCGCGGAACGCTATGGGCGTCGGCGGGCCGCTGGCTGTCGGAGAGCCTCCCGACTACCGGCTGGGGCGTCGGCGGGGCGGTGTCGGTGGCCGATCGCCTCCAGTTGGAGCTCTCCGTCCTGCAGGATGAAAGCGACCCCCTCTACTGGAACCCGCCGCGGCGCACCTGGAGCATCGGCGTGGCACGTCCGCTGTCGCGCCGGCAGGTGAGCGGTACCGCCCTGCCCGTGATCCAGCCGAGCGGTGGGCCGGTGATCATTCGCCTCCCGCGCGCCGCCGCCGAGGCTCCTTCGATCGGCGGCGACTTCAACGATTGGAAGCCGACCCCGATGGTGCTCTCGGGCGACGAGTGGGTCGCGACACTTCCGCTCCGCTCGGGGGTCTACCATTACGCCTTCCGCGCGTCCGACGGCGACTGGTTCGTGCCGGCGTCGGTGCCCGGGCGCGTGGACGACGGGTTCGGCGGCCACTCCGCCGTGTTGATCGTACCTTGAGCGCCCGGTCTGCCCCGGCGAGACTGCATGCGGCGGAGCTTCCCGACGCGGACGTGGTCAGGCGGGTCCTGGCCGGCGAGGCCGAGCTGTACGCGCTTCTGGTCGAGCGGCATCAGGCGGTGCTCTACCGGCACGCGGTCGGGATGGTCTCGAACCCGGACGCGGCGGCGGACCTGGTGCAGGAGAGCCTGGTAAAGGGCTATACGAGCCTCGACAGCTGCCAGGATCCCGCCCGTTTCGGCGCGTGGGTCTTTCGGATCCTGCGCAACCGCTCCCTCGACTACCTGAAGGATCGGCGGAGAAAGAACCTCTCGCTCGAGGAGGGCGCGCTGGACGTGCCGAGCCTCGATGACCCCGCGGGGGACCTCGATCGGGCCGAGGTCGCGCGCGCGGTGAGCGCCGCTCTCGAAGCTCTGCCTGCTCCGCAGCGAGAGGCCTTTCTCCTCAAGCACGTTGAAGGGCATTCGTATGAGGAGATGGCCGAGATGCTGGAAAGCTCGGTGAGCGCGTTGAAGATGCGGGTGATGCGCGCGCGAGAGGCGCTCCAGGCGATGCTGAGCCCGGGTGAGCACGGAACCGAAGAGTTGTGACGGCGGGCCACACCCTGTCGTCTACCTGATGGAACCGGCGCAGATGCGGACGGTGTGTAACACCGGGAGAGCTACGATGGACCTCCCGGATCCAGAGAAGGAACTATGAGAATCATGAAGCGACAGGTCGCTCGCGGGATTCTGTTCGCCTCGCTCGCGGCGATGCCGCTGGCGGCCCAGAGCCCCGAAGCACGTATAGAAGCAGCGAAGAGCGCGGCCAGCGCCGCGGGGATCCCGGTCTCCCTGCTCGAGAACAAGGTGGCGGAAGGTAGGGCGAAGGGGGTTCCGATGGACCGGATCGCCGCCACCGTCGAGCGCCGCGCGGCATCTCTCGCCACGGCTCGGGAGGCGATGGGCCGCGCCCGGCGCGACCTCACGGCCGCCGACCTCGGCGCCGGGGCCGACGCTCTGGAAGGCGGGATCCCGGCATCCTCACTGCGGACGGTGACGGAGCAGGCTCGCAGCGGCGAACGGCCGGTTGCCATCGCGGTGCTCACCTACCTCCATGGCACCGAGGGGCTCCCCGTAGCCGACGCGCTGGCGCGTGTCACGGGCGCGCTGGGGAAGGGGCCGGACGCGCTCCGCTCCCTCCCCGCCGAGGCTGCGGCC
>JAHWJV010000171.1 GCA_019348265.1 Gemmatimonadota bacterium | reverse complement strand
TGCCTGACCGCCTTCTGGCTCGTGCGTGAACTCGGGACCGAGGAGCACCTCCTGGTCGTATGCCCCAACTCCTTGAAGCACACCTGGCAAAAAGTGATTGAAAGGTTCTTCCCCACCTGGACGGTCTCGATCGCCAGCGGCCCAAAGCGAGTCCGTCTGCGCGCCGACGCCACGCCAGCCGACGTCCACATCGGTAACGACGAGGCCGCCCGCACCGTCTACGCCGAGCTCCGCCACCGCTTGCGCGACGTAGTCCCCTTCGCCGGCGTAGAGGCGCTGGTCGAGCAGATGCGCCGCGACGAGGCCGCGGGCCGTGCGCTGCTCCGCAGTGAGCCGGCGGGCTCGGGTTGTGTAGCTTTGGAAGAGGGCTTATAATTAACGGCTATCGCTCGTCTCTCCGGAGAGCTCGCTCCGGGACGGCATGTTTCTGCTTCGCAAGCAGCGTAGACTCTTGCAGGAGGCACCGTAGATATGGCGCAGGTTCAGCCGGATCGTGAAGAGATCATCAAGAAGTACCAGCTCCACGAGAGTGACCGGGGATCGGCCCGGGTGCAGGTAGCGCTGCTGACGGCGCGAATCAACTACCTGACCGACCACTTCAAGGCGCATCACAAGGACCACCACTCGCGACGCGGCTTGCTGAAGATGGTGGGGCAGCGGCGACGCCTGCTCGACTACCTTCGGCACAACGACCTCGAGCAGTACCGCGGACTGATCGCCGAGCTGGGTCTTCGTCACTAAGAGCAAAGTTTTTGGCTTCGCCGCACGGCACGCGCCGTGCGGCGAAGCTTTTTCTGATTCTGGCCGGGCGCGCGGGGGACGGTGCCCGGCCGATCCTTGAGTCCCCCACCTCCTGAAGGCGGAAGCAAAGCGGAATCGAAATGGCAAAGATCGAAAGACAATTCGCGGGTCGGCCTCTCATCATAGAGTCCGGCAAGATGGCGCGGCAGGCGGACGGCTCGTGCACGGTGCAGTTCGGCGAGACGATCGTGTTGTGCACGGCGGTCGCGCAGGACACGCCGACGCACCTCCCCTTCTTCCCGCTGACGATCGAGTACCGGGAGCGGACGTACGCTGCCGGTAAGATCCCGGGTGGATACATCAAGCGGGAGGGGCGTCCATCGGAGAAGGAGATCCTCTCCGCGCGGCTGATCGACCGGCCGCTGCGCCCGATGTTCCCCGACGGTTTCGCGCACGAGACGCAGGTTTTCATCTACGTGATCTCGGCGGACCAGGAGAACGACGCGGATGTCGTAGCGCTGACGGGGGCGTCGTTGGCGCTCAACATGAGTCGCATCCCGTTCAGCGAGCCCGTCGCGGCGGTGCGGATCGGGCGCATTCAGGGGCAGTGGGTTCTGAACCCGACCTTCCAGCAGCTCGACTACTCGGACGTCGACATCGTGGTCGCCGGCTCGGACAAGGCGATCCTGATGGTGGAAGGCGGCTCGCTCGAGGTGCCGGAGGAGGACATCGCCGACGCGCTGCTCGTGGCGCATGACGGGATCCGCGAGCTGATACGGATCCAGCGCGAGGTGCTGGCGGAGGTGGGCGTGCAGGAGACGATGGCGTGGTCGGCGAAGGAGAGCCAGCCGAGCTTCCGCGAGCGCGTCGAGGCGTTCGCGACCGAGCGGATCCGCAAGGCGCTGCAGATCGGCGACAAGGGTGAGCGCAGTCTCGCCATGGCGTCGATCAAGTCGGAGGCCGCGGAAGAGGTGAAGGAGCTGCTCGACGAGGGGCAGGGTGACCTCGGCGGGCTCTTCAAGGACATCGAGAAGCGCGAGATGCGCGAGATGATCCTTTCCACCGGCAAGCGGTCCGACGGTCGCGGCACGGACGAGGTCCGGCCGATCACGATCGAGCTCGGCATGCTTCCGCGCGCGCACGGCTCCGCGCTGTTCACCCGCGGGCAGACGCAGTCTCTCGGGGTGCTAACGCTCGGTACGCCGAACGACGAGCAGAAGTCCGAGACGGTCGACTTCGCGATGCAGCAGAGCAAGAGCTTCATGCTCCACTACAACTTCCCGCCGTTCTCGACGGGTGAGGTGAAGCGGATCATGGGGACGAGCCGGCGCGAGATCGGTCACGGCGCGCTCGCGGAGCGCGCGCTGGCCGCGGTGCTCCCCGCCTACGAGGAGTTCCCGTACACCATCCGCATCGTCTCCGACATCCTGGAGTCGAACGGCTCGTCGTCCATGGCTAGCGTTTGCTCCGGCTCGCTGGCGATGATGGACGCGGGCGTGCCGATCCGGGCTTCGGTCGCGGGCGTCGCGATGGGGCTCATCAAGGAAGGCGATCGGGTCGCGGTGCTGACCGACATCCTCGGGGTCGAAGACGCGCTCGGCGACATGGACTTCAAGGTGGCCGGGACGCGCGAGGGCGTGACCTCCATCCAGATGGACATCAAGATCGAGGGACTCACGGTCGACATCATGCGCGAGGCGCTGCAGCGCGCGAACAAGGCACGGCTCCACATCCTCGACGTGATGGACCAGGCGATCTCGGAGGCTCGCACGGAGCTTTCGATCTACGCGCCGCGGATCATAACCATGAAGATCAACCCGGCGAAGATCGGCGAGATCATCGGCCCGAAGGGGAAGACGATCCGCGGGATGCAGGAAGCCACCGGGGCGACGATCAGCGTCGAGGACGACGGCACGGTCACCATCTCGTCGCCGGGGGGCGAGGGCGGCGAGCGGGCGCGGAAGATGATCCAGTCGATGACGGAAGAGGCTGAGGTCGGCCGCATCTACGAGGGCGTGGTGAAGAGCACCACGAGCTTCGGAGCCTTCATCGAGATCATGCCAGGGACCGAAGGGCTCGTTCACATCTCCGAGCTGCAGGACGGTCGCACGGACAAGACCGAGGACGTGGTGAAGAAGGGCGACGTGACGCACGTCAAGCTTCTTTCGGTCGACGAGAAGGGTCGGCTGCGGCTGTCGCGCAAGGCGGCGCTCGCGGAAATGGCCGCCGGGGGCGAGGGCTAGAGGTCAGCATGCTGATCGGTGTACCGCGGGAGATAAAGACGAACGAGAATCGCGTGGCTCTCGTGCCCGCGGGTGCGGAAGCGCTCGTCCAGCACGGCCATCAGCTCTTCATCGAGCGGGCGGCCGGGCTGGGGAGCGGCTTCACCGACGCGCAGTACGAGGCGGCGGGCGCCACCGTGCTGGATACGACCGAGGAGGTTTGGGGCCGCGCCGAGATGATCATGAAGGTGAAGGAGCCGATCGCGGTGGAGTATCCCCGCATCCGCGAGGGGCAGCTTCTCTTCACCTACTTCCACTTCGCCGCCGATGAGCAGCTCACCAGGGCTCTGATCGACTCGCGTGCGGTGGCGGTGGCGTATGAGACGGTGCAGCTCCCCTCTGGGGAGCTGCCGCTCCTCACGCCCATGAGTGAAGTGGCCGGCCGGATGGCGGTGCAGGCCGGCGCGAAGTACCTGGAGAAGTACCACGGCGGTCGCGGTCTGCTTCTCGGGGGTGTGCCCGGTGTCCCCCCGGCGGATGTGGTGATTCTGGGAGGTGGGGTGGTGGGAACCAACGCGGCCAAGATCGCCGCCGGGATGGGCGCGCACGTCCGCATCATGGACGTATCGCTCGAGCGGCTGCGCTACCTGTCGGACGTGATGCCGGCGAACGTCGATCTCGTCTATTCCAATCGCTACAACATCCTAGAGCAGCTGAGTGTCGCGGACCTGTTGATCGGTGCGGTGCTGCTTCCGGGAGCGAAGGCGCCGATGCTGGTGCGTCGCGAAGACCTGAAGCTGATGAAGGCCGGCTCCGTGATCGTCGACGTCGCGGTGGACCAGGGAGGCTGCGTGGAAACGATACATCCCACCACGCACGAGGACCCCATCTACGAGATCGAGGGCGTGATCCACTACGGCGTGGCGAACATGCCTGGTGGCGTTCCGCGAACTTCCACACTCGCCCTCACCAACGCCACCTTTCCCTACGCGGCTCGCCTCGCGCGCGATGGCTGGCGCGAGGCCTCCCGACGCGACCCCGCGCTCGCGCTCGGCCTCAACATCGTCGATGGCCACGTGGTCTACCCGGGCGTCGCTGAAGCCTTCGGGCTGGAGCTGGCGCGGGTGGACGACGTGCTGATGTAGCCGTCCGTCATCAGTCGTCAGTCTTCGGTCGACCGAAACAGGGGCCGGCATCCATCTGGATGTCGGCCCGTTCCTTTCTGAAGACCGAAGACTGACGACTATCTCTTGAAGTGCTTTCCCAGAGTCAGGCCCTGGTGCTGATAGGAGGAGCCGATGTCCGCGCCGTAGAGGCGCGAGGGGACGGAGAGGAGTCGCTCGTAGATGAGGCGGGCGACGGTCTGACCGTCTTCCAGGAGGAACGGGACCTCGTGCGAGCGGACCTCGAGGACGCCGCGGGTGCCGCGCAGGTTCTCGCCGTAGCCGAAGCCGGGGTCGAAGAACCCGGCGTAGTGGACGCGGAACTCGCCGATGGGCGGCTCGTAGGCGACCATCTCCGCGGCGTACTCGGGCGGTACGCGGATGTGCTCCTTGGAGACGAGGATGTAGAAGTCGTCGGGGTTCAGGATGATGCTTCCGCGACGGGAGCGGTGCACCGGCTCCCAGAAGTCGGCGGGGTCGTAGTGGGCAACCCTGGAGAGATCGATGAGGCCCGGCGGCCGCGCGCGGTATCCCACGATGTCGGTGTCGCCGGTCGGCTCCAGATCGATCGTCACCCAGAGGCCGTTGGAGATCAGCGGCGAGGCGGGGGCACCATCGCGATAGACGAGTGGCTGCGTGCGGTGCAGCTCGTCGAGGTCGGTATCCGACCAGCTGGGAACGCCGGCACGCAGACGCAGCTGGTTCAGCTTCGTGCCCTCACGGACGACAATACTGAACGTGCGCGGAACGACCTCGACGTACAGGCGTCCCTGGTAGCCGGTGCGCACCTCGTCGAACTCGGTGCCGTGGTCGGTTATCAGGCGGGTGAAGATGTCCAGCCTGCCGGTGGAGCTCTTGGGATTTGCCCGGGCGCTGAGGGTGGGCGGCAGCGCGACCCTCTCGAGCAGCGGGATGATGTAGACGCCGCCACGCTCCAGCAGAGTCGGACGCGCCAGATCCAGCGGCTCGTGCATCTGCAGGTCCTGCAGCCGGTCGGCGACGGTGGCTCGCTCGCCGGGCAGGAAGCTCGCCTGCACGCGGTACGCGACCGAGCCGAGGCGCAGGTCCACACTGGCGGGCTGAACCTGGTCGGCCCCGATGGGGGGCTCCGCGCTGAGCACCCCGCGCGCGATCGACGCCTCGATTTCATGCGACGGAAGCAGCCCGGCCGTGCGCCCCGACAGCGCGGGGTCGGGCGATCCAGTGGACGGAGCGCGGGCGTCGAACGGTGTCATGCGGCGCTTGCTGCCTGGTGCGGGGAAAAAGCTTCCCGAAGGTACGACGCCGAAGAGGCGCGCGGTAGGGGCGGCCGACCGCATGGAAAACGGGTAGTTTTCTCAACAGGGCCGCCACTTCCGTCGCGGTGCAGTGTCAGGACCGCTCCGAATGGGAATAAATCGGCATATTGCGTGCAGGGGACGGCGCCCGGAGCGGGCGAATCTCCGCTTGCGTGATTACGGAAGTGTCCCTAGCTTTTGAGGTTCCGTCGGTTCCCCCTTCACCGGGCGCATCGGTGCAACGCAGCGCTCCGCTCTCCGTGAGCTAACTGGGAAAGTTATGGCCCTTCGCTGGTTCAAATCCGGATCGTTCATTCCGGTCAACGATATCGCGGTCGACCTCGGCACTGCCAACACTCTCGTCTACGTCAAAGGCGAAGGCATCGTCCTGAACGAGCCCTCGGTGGTGGCGGTGGAGAAGGCGACCGGTAAGATCAAGGGGATCGGCCTCGAAGCCAAGCGGATGCTCGGTCGAACGCCGGAAGGAGTCGCGGCGGTGCGGCCGCTGAAGGACGGGGTGATCGCGGACGTGGACGTAACGGAGATCATGCTCCGCTACTTCCTCGAAACGGTCACCTCGAAGCGTTTCCTGAAGCTCAAGCCGACGATGGTGGTGGGCGTGCCGTCGGGGATCACGGAGCTGGAGCGGCGGGCGGTGCGCTCGAGCGCGCATGCGGCGGGGGCGAAGGAGGTCTACATGGTCGCGGAGCCGATGGCGGCCGCGATCGGCGTCGGGCTCCCGGTCGAGACCCCCACCGGCAACATGGTGATCGACATTGGTGGCGGCACGACGGAGATCGCGGTCATCGCACTCTCCGGGATCGTTTCCGACACCTCGATCCGGGTGGGCGGCGACGAGATCGACACTTCGATCGTGACCTTCCTGCGCAAGAACTACAACCTGATGATCGGAGAGCCCACCGCGGAAGCGGTGAAGATCCAGATCGGGTCGGCGTTCAGCACGGGGGACGAGCGGGAGATGGAGGTGAAGGGTCGCGACCTGGTCTCCGGCATCCCGAAGACGGTGCGCGTGCACTCGCAGGAGATCCGCGAGTGCATTCAGGAGCCGATCCAGGCGATCGTGGAAGCGGTGCGGCGGGCGCTGGAGATCACCCCGCCGGAGCTCGCCTCCGACATCGTCGACCGCGGGATCGTGATGACGGGCGGCGGCGCACTGATCCGCGGGCTCGATCAATTGATCGCCCGCGAGACCAATCTGCCGATCCACGTCGATGAAGACCCGCTCACCTGCGTGGTGCGCGGCGCCGGACGCATTCTCGACGACGTGAACAAGTATCGTGGAGTGTTGACCACCTGAGCGCGTTCCGACCGTACCTCGGCCAGGGCGGAGGGAAGGCCCGTAAGCGCGATCTGCGCGTCGGAGCCCTCTTCATCGTTCTCGCACTCATACTGCTCTTCCTCCCGGGCTCGTATCGCGAGGCAATCGCGCTCAGCATCCGCTCGACGGTGCTGCGTCCGGTGCTCGCGCTGCAGCAGGGGGCGGTGGAGCGCAGCGCGCGGTTCGACGATCCCGACCGCCTGCGCGCCGAGCGGGACAGCCTCGCCTCCTTCCTGATCGGGCAGTCGACGCTCTCCACGGAGAACCGTGAGCTGCGCTCGATCCTCGGGCTAAGACAGAAGCTGCCGTTCGGCTTCGTTCCGGCCGAGGTGATTCGGATCACCGGCCGCGGAGCGGAGGGCTATTTCCAGCTGACATCCGGAGCGGCGCAGGGAGTTACCGCCGGCGCGCCGATCATCGCCCCGAGCGGGCTGGTCGGCCGAGTGCGGAGCGTGGACCAGAACATCAGCTTCGGGATCGATTGGATGAGCCCGGAATTCCGCGCCAGCGCCATGACGATGGACGGCACGGTCTACGGGATCGCGGAGCCGCGAATCGGCCCGGGCAACCAGCCGATGCTCGCGCTGACGGGAACGCCGCGGCACATCCAGCTCACCGCAGGCACGGTGATCGTGACCTCGGGGATCGGCGGCATCTTCCCGCGCGGGATCCCGATCGGGACGATCGAGGGAGTGGAAGGCGCGGAGACGAGCTGGCAGCGGACGTATCTGGTGGCGCCGACGGTCAGCCCCGCGGAGATGACGTACGTGCTGGTGCTGGGG
>JAHWJV010000170.1 GCA_019348265.1 Gemmatimonadota bacterium | reverse complement strand
AGCCAGTGAAGCAGGGTCTCCACGATGGCGACGATGGCGGCCAGGGGGTTGCGCAGCTCGTGCGACACCACCGCGAGGATCTCTTCCCGCGCCCGCGTGGCCTGCGTCGCCTCGCGGTAGAGGCGCGAGTTGTCCAGAAGCAGGGCCGCCCGGCTCGCCAGCTCCGCCGCCAGCGACAGGTCGTCCGCGCCGTAGCGGCGCGCCGGGTCCGCGGAGGCCAGCGTGACGGCGCCCAGCGTGCGCCCGCGCGCGGCGAGCGGCAGCACCATGATGGAACGCGGCGCCAGCCGCCGCAGCGCCTCCGCCGCGTCCCGCGTGGGCGCGAGCGCCTCCACGATCTCGTCCATCCCCTTCACTTCCACGTCCGGCAGGTAGAGCTCCATGTCGTGGAACTCGGCGGCCACCTCCCCGTGACGCACCGTCACCAGATCGAGAATCAGCTGCATTCCCGCGTTCTTGGCGCTCACCACGTGGACGTCGCGCACGCGGCGCATCGTCTCGACTTCCAGCTGCGCGTTCAGACGGGTCGGGTCGATCATCGACTGGAGCAGCCGCGCGGGCCCGGATTCTCCCGAGAGCACGTCCGCGATCGTGCCCATCTCCACCGGCGCCTCCTCCCGGGTCCGCACGATCTGCTCGCCTTCCTCACGTTCGCGGACGTCCACCGCCAGTGTACGGGTGCCGCCGCTGAGGCTGCGCACGCGGACCGTGACGCCACGGCGTTCGAGGTCGCGCGCGAGCGTGTCGAAATAGACGTCGCGGCAGAACTCCGTCCGCGGCGGGGAGCCCCGCAACGCCCCAGGGAGCGGGCCGCCGGCGAGGCGGTCCAGGGCTTCCTGTGACGGGACTACGAAGCGGAGGAGGCGTACGGGCGTCATCGATTCACTCGTCGCGGGCTCAGAAGGGTGCGCCTAACTTCAGATAAGCGTAGCTCTCGTCCTCTCCGCGCGCGAAGGTGACGCTCGTGGCGAAGGTCGCGCTGCGGACCGTGAACCTGAACCATACCCCTGCACCGGCCCCCGCGTGCCATTCGTCCGACGATTCGCCAGCCAGGTACACCCTTCCCGCATCCGCCAGCCCGTGAACCCCGAGGACGCCTCGCACCAGCCCGAGGTTCGCGGTGCCGAGCGGAACGCGCACCTCGACATTCCCGAACAGCGCCGCGTCGCCCGCGAATCGCTCCGTGGGGTAGCCCCGTACGGACCGCGATCCCCCGAGGAAGGCAGCCTCGTGGATCGGGTATGCGCCCCAGATCTTCCTGCCCCCGGCCCGCAGGGCCACCGTCGGGGCGCCGCGCCACGACGGCGTCCAGTACCCGGATCCGGTCGCGTGGCTCGATGCGAAGCCCTCCGAATCCCACATTGCCGGATACGCGGACGCGCCGAAAGCGAGCCGCGCGCCATTTCGCGGGAAAGCCGCGTTGTCCCGCAGGTCGACTTCGGCTTCCGCGAGACCGCCCACCTGGCCGAACGAAGACCCGTACTCGTTCTCGCGCTCGAACGGTGTTCCGGGGTCGACCTTCGGCTGCGTGTACTTCACCACCGGCCCGACCGCCAGCCGACCGCCGGCAGGGAGGCCGAAGTTTACCGTCCCCCAGCCGAGAAGCTGGGTCTGGCGGAGCTTGTAGAATCGGCTTCCCTCCCGATCGACGGTCTCGTTCCCGAACCCATAGAAGCGGATCGACTCGAGCTGCGACCCGCGCAGGAGGAAAGAGTAGCCGCCGGTGCTCGCCGTGTTGCGAACGTCGCCCTCGATCTCCAGCGCTACCCCGCCCGTCCGTGTCCCCACCATGCCCCGAGCGGCCAGCTTGTACGAATACGGCTCCTTCCAGAAGCCGTAGCGCGTGTACGTCCGCCCGACTCCGAGGATCACGCCGTCGATCCCACTGTAGCCGAGCACCGGCGCCACCCCCTTCCGTGAGCCGAAATCCCGGTACGTCTCGCCACTGATGTCGGTCGCCGGCTCCGGCGGGCTGTGCTCCGCGTCCTCCGCGGCGGTGGCACGGCCCCGCACGAAGACGTTGTCCCCGCGGCCGTCGTAGAACGCCGCCTTCGTCCCACCCGACCGCACCACGGAGGAGTCGGCCATGATGTCATCGCCCCCGCCACCCACGACGCGGATCATGATCGACCTCGGCACGTCACCGCGGACGATGGCGCGGTCGTCTCCACCATGGAGATAGATGCGGATCTCGTTCGTCTCCCGGCTGGTGAACGACCGCTCGAAGTAGGCCGCTCCCTGCGTCTCTCCGGAGCGATTGGAGTCGAAGAGCCGCACGGTCACCATTCCATCGGCGGTGCGGTCGACCAGCGCGACATCGCGGTCGTCCGTGCCCCGCACGTCGACCTCGGTGCTGAGAAGCTCGTAGTATTCCGCGGCTGCGTCCCTGAGATCGGCGCGGCGTCCACGCAGCGAGGTTACGATCTCCGGCGTCCGGCCGCGGTGCTCCGGCGGTATCCGCTGCAGCGCCGAGTCGATCACGGCGTCGGTGATGCGGGCCTGCACGAAGGCGACGGTGGAATCCCACGCCGCGCGGTCCAGCGGCGACAGCAGACGGCGGTCCAGCCCCCGAGCATTCAGCGTGAGCCCCGACACGTTGCGAATGTTCGGCGTATACTCGACGATGTTCCGCACGACCCGGCGGCCAAGGTCGAGCAGCAGGCCGTCGTAATCGACGAAGGCGTAATCCCGATCGCGCGGGATCGGCACCCAGATCCGGCGGCCGCCGCGCTCCAGCTCGCCCCAGCGCCACTGATCCTCGTGCCGGTCCCAGTCGCCCAGGAGCATGTCCAGCAGGCGAGCGGTGAGGAACGTAGGGGCGTCGACGCGGTCTTCCGCGCTCTCCTCCATCCGCTCCAGCAGCCGCACCGTGCCGATGACGCGGCCGAAAGGAGGGAACGGACCGCCCTCGTCCTCGACGTCCTCCGGCCGCTCCTCCACCGTCCCGAGCATCCCCGCAAACTCCGCGCGGAACTCGCCGAGCCGCGGATCGTCCGGCATCACCACCAGCTTCGGCACGACGTGGGGAACGTTGACGGCGTCCACGAGAGTGGGTACGGCGACTGCGCCGGTCGGGTGCAGCGAGCTCGTCTGGTCCTGGATGATCCTGCCTACCAGCGTCCCCTCGAACGCGGGAGCGTTGGTGAGATCGGGGCGCTTGTTCACGGAACGGAAGGCGTACTGCTTCCCGTCACCGCCGCGGAAGCGGAGCGACAGCGTCTGCCGACCGCCGCCGCGCCCGATGAGCCTGAGGCCGCCTCCGTAGGTGGCGAGGTCCAGGTACTCCACGCGCATTGGCGTGACCCACAGGTCCCGGTAGTCGTTGCCCAGGAGAGTCTCCTCCCAATCGCCGACCCGGTACTCCGGCCCGGGCACCAGTACGGTATCACGACGCGCCTGCGCCGCGGTCTGGTCGGCCATCGCGAGCACGGCGACACCCAGAACCAGGAGCTGCCGCTTCATTCGTCCGCCTCCTTGGAGCCGTCCTCGTCGCGGTCCGGCGAGCGCATGCGCATGGGGAAATACTCGGCGGCGCAGACCTGCGCCGACCAGCGCTCGTCCACCGCGCCCACCAGGTCGGGAGGGGAGGTCTTTTTCTTGAGCCGCACCAGGTACTCCAGCGTGGACAGGCCGTCGTCTCGCGGAGCCACGCGCACCAGGCGCCAGTCCTTCGCCAGATCGCTGAGCGCCTCCTGGACGGTATGTCGGGCGAGATCCACGTCGTCCGCGTGGACGAGCAGGACCCCGTCGCTACGGAAGTCCTCGGCCTCCCTGAGCAGGGAGCGGCGGATCTCTTTGCGCGCCTCGGGGACCTGGGCGACGAGAAGCGTCGGGTCACCGGTGAAAAGTACGCCCGTCCGCCCGTACCCACCGCCGTACACCGAGCCGATGTTGTACCGCCAGAGCGTGAGCATCACCAGGTTGAACATCATCGACATGACCAGCGCCACGTCCAGCTCCTGCACGCCGGAGGCGAGACCGATCCCGATGACGAGGAAGATGTACACCGCGTCCCGCGGATCCTTGAGCGTGTTCCGGAAGCGCACCGCCGCAACGATCCCCGTCAACGCGAACGCCAGGGCGATGCTGTACTTCACCACCATGGTGATCCCCGCCACCACGATGGGCAGGATCATAACCGCGCGCACCAGCGCCGGATCGTACCGCAGCCGCTTGGTCTGCATGTAGACCCAGCCGACGGGGATCACGAGCAGGATCGCGCCGATGATGACCAGAAAGGTGGTGAGCGAGCGCTCCAGCGCCCGGCGCAGCGTCTCCGCCTCGGTGGAGACCACCGCCGCGGATGCCGTCGTATCCGGCTGAAGCAGAGCGATGGCGTCGCTCCTGGACGTCGTGGCCAGCTCCACCGGGGTGAAGAACGCCTGGCGTACCGTGGGGGAGAGGTGTGACAGGAGGACGATGATGGCGACGAGCAGCACGTAGTAGCCGATCAGCGTCAGGAATGGGACGCTTCGGAACCAGAGACTCATTCCCTTCCGGCGGGTACGACGCGCCGTGAGATAGGAGGTTTTCGTCTGTATCTCGGACGTCGGTCTCGGAGTCCCGGCCCGGTCGGCGGCCGGGGGAGGCGGCTTGGAATCACTCGTCTTTTCGGGCATGATCGTCCGTACGTGGCGTCTGTTGCGGTAGGGCTTCGGCAAGAAGTGTGCGCCCTAGGGCGTCGCCGCGGTCGCGGCGCGTGCGCTGGACGCCGTCACGATCCGGTAACGAATTTGTGCCGTGCGCCGCTGGAACGGTATTTCCGTGTCCGGATCGTCCCCCGGATCGTCAACTCCCGATCCTCGCCGTATGTCTCGCTCAGTTCCCATCGCCTGATGAGCCGCAATACGATGCCCCGGGCGGTGACCCCGCAGCCGGTTCGCGCCGGAGTCGACCTCGACCACCCGTCCCTGTACTTCAACCGGGAGCTGGGCTGGCTCGACTTCAACTGGCGCGTGCTCTTCCAGGCTGAAGACGAGCGGATCCCGCTGCTCGAGCGCGTGCGGTTCCTCGCCATCACCTGCGCCAATCTCGACGACTTCGTTCAGAAGCGGGTCGGTGGGCTGAAGCGGCAGGAGGCGGCGGGAGTGCTCGCCCTCTCCCGCGATGGGCGGCCGGTGTCGGACCAGCTGCGGCTCATTCGAGACACGACGATCGCCATGAGCGTCAGCATGACACAGACCTGGGAGCGGAGCCTGAGACCGCTGCTACGCGAGCGCGCCGGGGTCGTCGTCTCCTCCTACGCGGATCTCGACGACCAGCAGCGGAGCGCGCTGGACACGGTTTTCCGGGAGCACATCTACCCCGTCCTCACCCCGCTCGCGTTCGATCCCGGGCACCCCTTCCCCTTCATCTCGAACCTGAGTCTTTCGCTCGCGGTGCAGATGCGCCACCCGCACCGCGGGACGACGCACTTCGCGAGGCTCAAGATCCCCACGCACGCCGGGCGCTGGATCCGGGTTCCCGACTCTGCGGTCCCGCACCACTTCGTCCCGGTCGAGCAGGTCATCCTCCATAACGTTCCCGAGCTCTTCCGCGGGATGATCGTGGAGAGCGCGCACCTGTTCCGCGTCACCCGCAACGCGGACGTGCGCCGGGACGGCGACGAGGCGGAGGACCTGGTGGAGCTGATCTCGGAGGAGTTGCGGGAGCGGCGCTTCGCGCCCGTCGTGCGAGTGGAAGTGGAATCGGAGATGCCGGCTGCCGTACGCGATCTCCTCGCACGCGAGCTGGAGCTCGGGCCGGACGACGTCTACGAGGCGACGGGGCTGCTCGCGATCTCGGACTGCTCGGCGCTCGCGGAGCTCGACCTCCCCGCGCACCGCTTCGAGCCCTGGGAGCCAGTGCTGCCGCAGCCCTTCCACCACGAGGGCGACCCGGCCGACGCCCCGAGCGTCTTCGCGACGATCAAGCGCGGCGACATCCTCGTTCACCACCCATACGACTCCTTCTCAGGCAGCGTTCTCCGACTGATCGAGGAAGCCGCCGACGACCCGGACGTCGTCTCGATCAAACAGACGCTCTACCGCACCTCCGAGAACTCACCGGTCGTGCGCGCGCTCGCGAGAGCGGCGGAGCACGGCAAGCAGGTCGCGGTGCTGGTCGAGGTGAAGGCGCGCTTCGACGAGGCGCGCAACATCGGGTGGGCGCAGGCGCTGGAAGACGCCGGCGTGCACGTCACCTACGGTGTCATGGGCCTTAAGACCCACGCCAAGGTGGTGCTCGTCGTGCGCTACGAGGCCGGCCGGCCGGTCACCTACTTTCACGTGGGGACCGGCAACTATCACGCGGCGACCGCCAGGCTATACTCCGACGTCGGCCTCCTCAGCTGCAATCCGACGCTCGGCGCGGACCTGGTGAACTTCTTCCACTTCGTCACCGGATACGCGCCGGACCAGCAGTACCAGCGGCTGATCGTGGCGCCGAGGGACATGCGCGGTGCCTTCGAGGATCTCATCCGGCGCGAGGTGCGGCAGCACCAGGCCTCCGGCGGCGGCCGGATCATCGCCAAGATGAACGCGCTGGACGACACCGCCATCATCCGGGAGCTCTACCGCGCCTCCCAGGCGGGGGTGAAGATCGACCTGATCGTGCGAGGTCACACGCGTCTCCGACCGGGCGTTCCCGGGTACAGCGAGAACATTCGCCTGGTCAGCATCGTCGGGCGCTTCCTCGAGCACGAGCGGATCTACTGGTTCCACAACCAGGGGGAGCCGCAGGTCTACATCGGTAGCGCCGACTGGCGCGAGCGCAACCTGCGAGACCGCATCGAGGCGATCGTGCCCGTCGACGGCCCGGAGCCGAAGCGGCGTCTCGCCGAGATCCTGGAATGGGCGCTCGAGGACAACCGGCTGGCCTGGGAGCTCGACTCCGACGGGCAGTACGTCCAGCGCGTCCCCACCCCCGGCGGGACCGAACTGAACCTGCACCGCCGCCTCATGAGCGCCGCCAGCGAGCGCACCGCGTCCGGGGAGCGGCCCTGGAAGCTGCGGGAGGTGTGAAGTGTGAAGAGTGAAGAGTGAAGAGTGGAGAGTGAAGAGTGGCGATTCAGTCGTGGGGCTTCAGGGGCCCTCACCACGGCAGCCCTCACCCGGCGCGGGCCCTCACCCGGCGCGCTGAGACGCGCCACCCTCCCCCATGAATGGGGGAGGGGTTTCAGTTCCAGCACGGGTCACGCCCTGAGCGCGTTTCTCATCCTGGTATAGAGCCCCGCGCGGACGCTGATCCGGAGCGAAACTCCCTCCCCTCCCCCATTCATGGGGGAGGGTGGCGCGTCTCAGCGCGCCGGGTGAGGGCCGCTCGCACCCCGCGCGATCTCACGCCACCCGATGTCGCGACGGAAGTGGCCGCCGTCGATCCGTATCTTCGCGGCGGCACTGCGGCTGCGCTCCGCGGCTTCGGCGACCGTTGCTCCCGTGGCGGTGACGTTGAGGATACGCCCGCCGTTGCTCACCAGCCGGCCGTCCTGCAGGGTCGTGCCGGCGTGAAAGACCACCACGGCGGGGTCTGCGGCGAGCTCCGCGGGGATATCGATCGGGATGGCCTTCGGGTAGTCACCCGGATAGCCA
>JAHWJV010000016.1 GCA_019348265.1 Gemmatimonadota bacterium | reverse complement strand
GGGCGCTCGCCGTGCTGCGCGCCAGCACGACGCCGGAGGCGCTCTGGCCTCTCATCTTCCTCATCTACATGGTACTCTACAACTTCACCGAGACCACGCTCCTGCAGCAGCACAACCTCTCCTGGGTGCTGTATGTCGCGACGGTATTCGGCGGGTCGGCGGCAGTTCGTCGGGACGAGGCGCCGGCGTCCGGGTTCGACCCCGAGCCCCGAGCCCCCAGCGACGCTGGCGTCCTGATCGGCAAGGCGCATGGGTGAACCCGCGGGCGGAGACAGGCAGGAGGGGCGTCCGACCTTCTCGGTGCTGGTGGCTACGTACAATCAGGCGGAGTACGTGGTGGAGACGCTCGAGTCCGTCGGCCAGCAGACCTGCTCCGACTACGAGCTGGTCGTGGTGGATGACGGCTCCACCGACGACACCCGAGCCAGGATCTCGGCCTGGCTGGAGACTTTCGCGCGCGCGCATTCCAACCGCGCGGTTCTGGAAACGATCGAGAACAGCGGCCAATCGGCGGCGATGGAGCACGGGTTCGCCCTCTGCTCAGGCAGCTATATCTGCCTGCTCGACTCGGATGACCGCTGGCTGCCGCACAAGTTGGCGCAGGTGCGCTCCGTGGTCTCCACCAGCCCCGCGGCAGGCATGCTGATGCACCCGCTTCACGTGATCGACTCGCAGGGCCAGCGGACCGGCGATGTGCGGCCGAAGCGGGCGCGGCTGCCGGATGGCGATCTTCGGGAAGAGGTCCGGAAGACATCCCGCCTCGTGGCCCCCGCAACCTCCGGCCTCGTGATCCGCGCGGACGTCTTCCGCCAGCTGGTTCCCATGGCGACCCGGACGTTCCGGACCGCGCCGGACCTCTACCTCGCTCTGGGCGCCGCGCTACTCGCGCCCGTGCGTGCCCTCCAGGAGCCGCTGGCCGAGTACCGCATGCACCCGGGTGGTCAGCACATTCAGACCATGCTTTCGACCGAAGGTGTGCGTCATTGGGTCGATCTCCAGGCACACGTCCTCGCCCACTTCGGCATCGAGCGATCGGTAGAACAGAACTCCTATTTTCTCCGCCACATCTTCGCGCTTGCGAAACTCGACCAGAAGCCTTCCCGGCAGGTCTCCGCCTTTCTTCGGCTGGTGCGCGCCACCTGGATCGACAGCTCGTTCGGGGCGCGCGAGAGGGTCCTCTTCACCGGCTACTGGGCGGTCTGCCTGCTCGCGCCGCGACCGCTCTTTCGCCGCCTCTGGCGCGCCTTCCAGGTGAAGCAGACCGGGTTCGACAAGATCGGGCTGGGGAAGGTCGGTGCGCCGGGACCGGCGAAGCTGGGCCACGGGGGAAGAAGGTGAGCGCGCAGGGGGAGGGTCGAGTCGACATCGCCGGCGCCAAGGTCCATCCGGTCGCGTTTCGAGAGGCGGTCTCGCAGATCGTCGAGCACGCGCGGGCCGGGGGGCCGCCGGCATATATAGTCACCCCCAACGCCCAGCACATTTCGCTGCTCCAGGACTCGGCTCGGTTCCGCGAGATCTACGAGGGAGCCTGGCTCTCTCTGGCCGATGGGACACCACTCCTCTGGGCCGCTCGGCTTCTCGGCACGCCGCTCCCGGAGAAGGTGAGTGGCAGCGATCTCTTCCCCGCGCTCTGCAAGGCGGTCGCTGGCACGGACCTGCGCATCTTCCTCCTTGGTGGCAGACCGGGTGTAGCGGAGAAAGCGGCGCAGGTGCTGGAGGGCAGGTACCCCGGATTACAGGTGGCCGGAACGTACTCGCCGCCTCTCGGTTTCGAGGAAGATCCCACCGAAGCGGAGCGCGCGATCGAAGCGGTGCGGATGGCGGCGCCGCACCTCCTCTTCGTGGCGCTCGGAGCGCCGAAGCAAGAGTACTGGATGCACGCGAACCGCGAACGGCTGGGGGTCCCCGTCGCCATCGGAGTGGGCGCGAGCATCGACTTCGTGGCGGGGATCGTGACGCGGGCCCCGAAGTGGATGCGTAAAGCGGGGCTGGAATGGCTCTTCCGCCTGCTGATGGAGCCGGGGCGGCTCTGGAAGCGGTATCTGCTCACGAACTCCCGCTTCGTCTGGCTCGTGCTCCGGCAGTACGCCCGGGGGCGCCTTCCCGGCCGCTGACGCCGGCGGACCGCCTACGAACCGATCCCCACCGCGAGTTGGAGCCCTCCGGTCCCGATCTCCGCTAGCCGGCCCAACTCTGGATCACCGCCACGGCGAGCGCCGCGCGGCGGGCTAGAACCGCGCGCAGGACCGTGTTCACCGGTCCCATGCGGGCCGCCCTCGCTGCGTACTCATGCGTGGTGAAGGCGATCTTCGAGCGCTGCGACGGAGCGATCTGGATTCCCTCTCGGTAGACGACCTCACGGGGACTCCAGCGCGTCTTCGAGACGTCCCTACCCGTGGAGAGATTGACTTCCCGGAACCCCTCCGCGATCGCGTGCTTGATCGTCTCCGCGAGCGTGGTCGTCATCACGCTGTAGCGCCCCCAGGCTGGGTCATAGCCGGAGTAATACAGGTAGAGTACGCCGCCAAGCGCGAAGCCGACGCGCGCCGCCACTACAGTACCTCCGATGCGCAGGAGGAACACGCGCGTGACATCGCGGCGCGCCATCCGCTGAGATACGTCCCGGAGAAAGCGGCACGCCACCGGCGAATCGAACACGTTCGGGTGCCGCACCGTGCCGTCGAGCTCTGCGCGCGCCGTGTGCAGCCGGATGAACTCCTCGATTGCGCCGGGGATCTGGTCGGGGTCGCGGACGACGTCCAGGCTGAAGGTGTGCCCGTCGCGCTCGAGCGAGTTGTATCCCTTTCGCAACGACTCCTTTATGTTCCGCTTCAACCCGCCCCGGAGCTCCTCCCATGTGGATGGGAGCGGCAGGATGAAAGCGCTGATTTCCCGGACCGGGCGAACTTCCCCGTGCTTCTCCAGGATCGAGCCAGGCTCCACCAGCGCGGGGAGGCCGCTCCAGAGCATCCAGTCCCACCGATCGCGCTCGGCCTGGAGGTGCTCGGCCAGCGCGGCGTAGACCTCCCGCTCGCTTCCGGAGCGACAAAGGAGGCCGCGCACTTCGGTGACGTTCGGGTCGGCGCCGAAGAAGTGTAGCTGTCTGAGCCGAAGAGGGCCGAAAGCCGGACGTTCGGTGAGCATCAAGGGGGCCACAGCCAGTAGCTCGCCAGACCCTGAGCGCAGCGCCCGGGCGAAAAGCGAGTCGCGCAACGTCGCTCTCGCTTCCGGGAAGTGCGACCACCAGCTGACCGACCACTCCCACGTCTGAAAGGGAAGGAGATCGACGCGGCTGCCCTCCAGCTCACGCCATTCGGACTCGAGCGCGTGGAGTGCCTCCAGCGATTCGATCTTTTCCACCCGGATCGTGCTCAACAGAATCTGGGGAGAGTTGGGCCGGGCCTCGAGGCGGCGCGGCGTAGCCGACGCTTGGCGGCGGCGTTCAGTATGATCCCAACCGGCTCTTGATGATCTGTCCGACGCGGCTGGGCTCTCCACTCCAATCCGTCAGCAGCATGGGAAACTCGCAGATCGGATCTCCCCTCCCGGTTTGCGCGGTTGATTCGCTGGGCTCCGGCGCGCTCCACGCCCACGCGTTCCAGGACAGGCCGAGCTGGTCCGCCTTGTCGAGCACCGCCCTGGTGTAGGGCTCGCCACAATCGTAACCACCGAATTCGCTGATGATCACCGGGTCCGTGGCGGCGAGGAAGAGCCAGTCCTTCTGCCAGCTGGCGGGTTGCTTGTTGGGCCAATCCCAGGGGTGTGCCGCGTACGCGATGTTGTGCCCACGCAGCCGGTGCGCCGGAACCCCGTCGAGGTGGTACCCCCACGTAGTGCCACCCACCAGTACCACGTTCTGGGCACCGGTCGCGCGGACCACGTCGTAGAGCTGCTGCATCCCCACCGCCTGGAAGGCTGCGCGCGGCTCGTACGCTCTATCCGCTGGATGGGTGCCCCCATTCAGCCACAGCGCCCAGTTCGAGTACCCCGAGGCGCCCACCGGGTACGGCTCGGCGAAGAGCTCGAACAGGATCCCTCCGTCGTCCTTGAACCGCTCCGCGGCCTCCCGCCAAAACGGGACGGAGTGGTTCACGTCTGGCATCGGCTGGTGCATGTTCGTGGCGCCCGGATCGCCCGGATAGTTCGGATCGCCGCGGTCGCTGTGCAGAAGGGTCAGGATCACGCGAAGACCGGCCGCCCGCGCCTGTCGGACCGTCCGCTCCACCCGAGCGGCATAGCCCGCGTCGTAAAAGCGGGACGCCGGCGTCCAGTAGTACTGCGCGACCTGGATTCCGACCGTATTCGCGCCCCAGCTCCGAATCCGTGCGAAGTCGGCCGCTGCGGTAGCCGTGTCGCCCAACCGGTCCCCGGTGGGCGAGAATGCGTAGCTCGGGTATGCGATTCCGACAAAGCGGAACGGCTTGCAGTTCTCCGCGCTGATAAGCTGATTCCGCACTGTGGCGTATCCGCCCGGAGCCACTGGAACTTCCTTCCCGGCCACCCGGATGGACGTGGGGGAATCACAGCTCAGTCCGCGCTTCTCGGTACCGGTAGGCTCACGGCACGCCGCGAGGAGCCACAGGGGCAGAACGAGCAGCGCCCGAACCTGAGGCGGCATTACCCTCTGGAGTGTTCGTCCGGTCCGCTGATATACATCTCCTGTAGCCAAGGAACTTCTCGGGTTTGGGATCGGTTCGCCGCTCGAACGAGCGTACTCAGGGCCGTAAAACATCCGTACCATGCTGACGAGCGTGGCAACACTCGGGCCACGCAAGCCTCTTGTGTAATCGCCACCGGGGCCAGGCTTCGGGTCAGCCGTTTCCATCTTCACCGTGGCGTGGAAGCGGGGGCGGCGGCATGCGGCCGCTCGCGAAGAGCAGAGCGAGCAGCCGGAGCGAATCGCTGTAGTACCCACCTTCACGCAGTTTCACCGTCTCTTCCCACATCGATCTGAAGAATGCCGAATCCGAGGACACGACCGCTCCCGCCGCAGCCGGAGCGACGAAGGACGCATTGTGCCATCTGCCGATCGGCGAGCCCCGCAGCGTATAGCCGTCCCGGATGTTCTCAGCGCCGACTTCCCGGAAGAAAGCATTCAGCCTCGCCAGGTGGCGCCGAGCACGAGGCTCACAGTTCCACGCGGCATCCTTGGCAAGGCGCCATGGGACGCGGGTCGCGTTGTAGCCGTAATGGAAGCCGGGGTCCGGCGCGGCCGCGGCGGAGTCACCGCTCGCGCTCGCCCAGTCCGGTTGGAGCCCCGTCTTCACCCCGTGTTTTTCCGCGACCCGATCGAGCATCTGGTAGCTCGCATCCAGGACGCTCTGCCAGCGGGCGTCACCCGTGTAGCGGGCGAACACGCGGTAATACGCTGGAGCGAAGTACGACGGGTTCGTCACCTCGGACCCACCCCATACATCTCCCGGCTTCAGAAGGAAGGTACGGTCCTCCACGGTATGTTCCAGCAGCGCGCCGATCAGCGCCCGGGCATCACCCCCATACCCACCCCACTTTGCATCCGCGACTAGCAGCGCGAACGCCACGTCCTGGTCGGCATCGGTAGCCGCATTCTCGTCGAGCACCTCTCCGCTCCGGCTGATCTCCCACGCCATTAGCCCACGCGCGTTGCGGTGGAGTCGCGCGTACGCCCAGAGGCCATCGAACGTAGGCCGATCATCCAGGTACGCTGAGAGGAGCATTCCATATGCGACACCTTCGGAGGAGGACTTGTTCCCTTCGTCGGGCATCCGGACACGAACCGATCCCCCCGCTCCGCTCCTGGTGAGGTAACGCCGCTTCCAGGCCAGGTAGCTCCTCAGCAACTCCTCATCCGCCGCCGCATCGCGCATTACGCCGGGCGCGCACGCGTAGCTTCCGGAAGGCCGAGCCGCCGACCGAGCGGTGGTGGCGCCCGTCCGCGTTTCCGGCGCATCGCGTCGATCACAGCTGGGGGCCCAAAGGAGCAGGAGCGCCGGAAGGACGTATCGAAAGCGCATGCGTGAGTGTCGTTTCACCGGTCCGCGAGAGTGACGGGTTCGGCTTCGTAAACTTCCGCGGCCGAGCCGAAGGGGTTGCGGAAGCGCAACCCGGCCCCTGGGGCCACAGCGCTGACCGCCGGGATCAGATTTCCGGTGATGATCAGATCGGACGTCGCCAAACGCCTCCTCGCCTCGGCGAGGCGCGACTGGAAGCGCGCCGGCGACAGGGTCGCGTTGGTGGCAAGGGACCGGCATTCGTCGCGCGGGAGCTCCGCCGTCGGCCGTACGCACACGGTGTCCCCCAGGACGAAGCTGCCGTTCCGCATCACGACCAGTTGGTCCTTTCCGTGCAAAAGGTCGCGCCCGAGCCCCACCATCTGGTGGTTTGCGACCCCGAGCAGGTTGAGCACGGTCGGAGCGATATCCAGGTGCCCCGCGCTCACTGGACGTCGTCCAGCCGCGGCGTCCCCGGGGAGATGGATGATGAAGGCGAGGCGGTTCTCCGCCCCCCAGTAGCGCGCGTCGAATCCCTCGTCGCGCGCCGGGTATCCCGCGTACGTGGCGAGGAGCTTCTCCTTGTCCTCCGGTCCGGGTATCGGCGCACGGTGATCGCCGTACAGCACCAACAGGGTTCTGTCCCAGAGCCCGCCTTCGCGGAGCTCTCCCACGAACTGCCCGATGGCGGTGTCCACGTAATGAACTGCGTGCAGGTAGTCGGCAACCGACGTCCCCTCCAGGTCACCGAAGCTCAACGTGCGGTACTTCGCCGCCATCTGCCACGGGTGGTGGGAGCTCAAAGTCATGATATACGCCATGAATGGCTCCCGTAGCGCCCTCAGGCGTGGACTGGTCTGGCGGAGAAAGGAGCCGTCCGACAGCCCCATCCCGATCTGCTCATCCATCCGGTACGACTCACGAAAGTAAGACTCCCGGAATCCCAAGGCCGGGTGCATGAGCCGCATGTTCCAGAGTGAACCGTAGTAGGCGTGAGCCGACATCGTCGCGTAACCGCGTTCGGCCAGAATGGCCGGTATGCCGCGGTACTCGTGGTGGGGATATCGGGTCGCGACTGCTCCTGAGGAAAGCGGGTGCAGTGAGTGGAGCGACGTAAACTCGCCGTCCGACGTGGTGCCCTCCCAGGTCTGGCCGTAAAAATTGGTAAAATGGAGGCTGCGGGCTGTCAGATCGTTCAGGGTCGGGGTTATCTCCTGCCCGTCGACTCGCAGGCCGAGCGGAAAAGCGTGAAGCGACTCCACCATCAGGAAGATCACGTTTTTCCCGCTGGCGAGGCCGAACAGTTCGGAGGGCGCGGTCCCCTCGCGCCGCAGCGCCGCCACGTGATCCAGCGCGCGCTTCCGGTCTTCCGGTGGAACCGCTTTCGTCAGGAGCTCGCTCAGGTATCTCTTCCCCGCTTCGTAACCGTGGTAGTTCAGCAGCCCGATCTTGCGGACGCCGAAAAGCCGCAGATAATTGTACCGGAACGTGTCGCCCCGATCGAGTGCGACGATGCGCACCGGGCCCAGCAACAGGAGCAGAACCCCGAGCCCAACGACCGCGGGCACGTACCTTCCACGGAACCGCGATGGAGCCGGCGTCGCGCGCCGGTGCGCGCGGAGATAGAGTGGGAAGACGAGGGCCGCGGCCATGAGATCGAGGAAGAGCAATCCGTCCGACGGGCGGAGCAGTCGGACGAGGCTCCCGATCGTGGCGCCGATTTGCTCCGCCGCCGCCAGCGCCGAGACCGAGAGGACGTCTCCGTAGAATCGGAAGTGTAGCAGGTTCGCGAACACCAGCGCGGTGGCCAGCAAGTCCAGCGCGGCCAGGGCGACGAACCGTGCAATGGGGCGGAGAAGAAGTAGCGGGGAGCAGATGATCAGGAGCGCCGCGAGAGTGCCGATCCAGGCCTGGACGGCCTCCTTCAGTCGCCACGCGTTCCAATCCGTGCCGAGCCGCTCGGTCGGTGGGAAGTTGAAGTAGGAGAGCTTGGCCCAGAGAACCGCCACGAACATCACGAAGGGGCCCAGCGCGAAGAGAAACTCGCGAGTGGACGCCCGCGCGATGGCCCGGGAGATTCTGGACCGCGCAGGCAGCTCTGCGGACGGGAGGTGCATTTAGATGTATCGCTTTCCCGCTGCAGGGAGAATCAGTAGGAGCCGCGCCGCTCGACGCGTCGCGGGCGGTCCAGGCGCTACCGTGGGTCCCGGGAGATCTGGATGCGGGCTTCGTGCAGATCGTTGCTGAGGTAGTGCAGGAGCGCGTAAATAAAAGTCACCATTCCCGTCAGCTCGAGCGTTTCCTCGACCGTCGCGACGACACGGTAGGACAGCCCCGCCGTACCGGACGCCTCGTCGATGATGGCGCCGATCATCTCGAGGCCCAGCGCACCACCCACGTACAGGCATCCAGCGATCGCAAAGAGCACCCTGGTTTTCCGGGGCAGGTGCAGCAGGAATGGAATGAAGGCGGTACCGACGATCAGAACCAGCGCTGCAGTATACACGATCGAGCCGTAGTAGAACGCTCCGGTGGTAGTCATGAAGCGCTCGACCCGCGGGCTGGTCATCTCATGGAAGGCAACCATCTCGTCCACGGACATGTAGAGGAAGATGAGCGACAGCGCGAGCCAACGGAGAGCGTAGCGGTCCGCGCAGCGCTTCTTCAGCGTGGCTGTGAGAGCGAGCAGCGCGGACGAAATCAGCAGTAGAAAGGTGGAATAGTACGTGGGGACGTTCCGCTCCGCATTGAGCATGAATATCTGGTCGGCGACCCCGGTGGCTTCCGTGACGACGCTCATCAGGACGAGAAACACGACGATCGAACCGAGAACCCGCGCAGCCGGCGTGGGGTGGATGACGACGCGTTCCGCTACGGCCGCTGGAGCCTCGACCGGGATACTGGCGAAGATGTTCTCATGCACATGCGGACCGCCTTCATGTGCGCTGTGCTCCACGCTTGGCAACCCCGTGGCTGGTGGGCGGAAGACCGCGGCGACGCAGTCGAGATGGAGCCGGTCGCATCCCCGTAAGATGCGGGCGCACGGATTTGCAAGGCGTGTGCCGGGGGGGACTGCGCCCGGCCGCGTCGCTCAAGGGTCTTCGGGGGGGCGGCCGGGGGCCGGTGTGCCGTCGCGATCAGCGGCCAACTCGCGTCCAGACCAGGATGGCACTGCACCCGGCGTTGAGCCCCTGGTACTGCGGCGGTGCCTCCGCCACGCTGCGATAGATCTCGATCCCCTCGATGTCCGTCGGGCGGACGAGGTCGTCGATCACCATGCCGAAGGACGGAGTCGCGCGGACGCCGTCGATCCACAGCGTGGGCGTGCAGGTGCCGCGGACCAGCACCGACGCGCCATCCCCAAGGCGCCTCGGAATCGTTCGGATGCCCGGTACGGTGACGAGGAGGTCGGTGGTCACCAGCGGCCTCCGCTCCGCGATGTCTTCCCGGGTGAAGAAGTGCCCGAACGCACCCTGCTCGGCCCGCGCGTAGAAGTCGCGAACCAGCGTCGCACGGCGCCGGGTCTCGGGCGCCGTGACCTGGATCGAGTCGAGCAGCACGACCTGCCGGGCGAGCTTCACGTGCACGTCCAGCGTGTCGCTCTTCCCGAGCGAGAGCGGAGAGGATATCGCCGGGCGGTAGCCGATCTTCTCCGCACGGATGCGGTAGGTCCCCGCGTCGGCGCCGTCGAAAGGGAGGAAGAACTCGCCGAGACTGTCGGTACGTGCCGTCGCCGCGACCGAGTTGTCGGGCGCGATCAGGCGAAGCGAAGCGTTCGCGATCGGCGCGCTGGTGTTCTCCTCGCTCAGCTGGCCACGAACGGCTTGGGCGCTGAGCGCCCCCGGCACCAGCATCAGGACCAGCGCCACCAGCAAGCCAGCATATGATCTCAGCCACAGACGCATCGGTAGTGACGCTGAAGTGACCGGAGCGGCGATCATCTTACCGGCGTTTCCTGTTGCCATGGATTCACTGATACGGCGGGCGCACGGATCGCGCCAGCCGAGAAACGGAGGTGCCCCCCGGGAACGGCTCGTGCGCCGGGTCGGGACCCTTCTGGCTCCGACGTTTCCGCTCGAATAAACCCAGGGAGGGATCGATGCGCCATCTGCTCGTCTGGTCGGCAACCGCGGTCGTGACGCTGGCGGGTTGCACCCGCTCCCCACAGGACGGCCCGGCGGGCGTCGCCGGGAGGGTGAGCACCACCGCTCCGTCAGCCGAGAGCGCGAACACCCGACTGGCTTCCTCGACGCGGCACGGGGAGTGGGCGGTGGTCCCCGCGGGTCAGGGAGACAGCGTGCGGGCGTGGGTGGTTTATCCGGAGCGGGCGGATCGCGCTCCGGTAGTCCTCGTGGTCCATGAGATCTTCGGCGTGAGCAACTGGATCCGTTCGGTGGCGGACGGGCTGGCAGCGGAGGGGTTCATCGCCATCGCGCCGGACCTGCTCACGGGAAAGGGAGTGCCGAGCGACTCGGCCGGGGAGCCGGTGCGGGACGCGGCCACGCGCACCATCCAGGGGCTGAACGCGCAGGAGGTGGATCGGCGGCTGCGCGCCGTCGCTCGCTGGGGAATGGCGCTCCCCGCCGCCACCGACAGGTTCGGCCTGGTCGGCTTCTGCTGGGGCGGCTCGACCGTGTTCTCCCAGGCCGCGCGGGATCCGGAGGTCGACGCGGTGGTCGTCTATTACGGATCGTCACCCGCGGCGACCGTGCTGCAGAACGTCCGCGCGCCGGTGCTAGGGCTCTACGGCGCAAACGACGCGCGGGTGAACGCCACCATCCCGCCGGCCGACTCGGCGATGAAGAGCATGCGCAAGACCTTCGAAACGCGGATCTACGAGGGCGCGGGCCACGGGTTCCTGCGGCAGCAGACCGGTGCGACGGACGGCAACCGGCTCGCGGCGGAGAAGGCGTGGCCGGAGACCATCGCCTGGTTCCGCAGATACCTGTAGTGGCCGAGCGACTCCAACGCAGAGCGGGCCGCCTGCCCTGTTCGAGCGCGAACGCCGCGCCCGACGGGGCGCGGCGTTCGGGACAGGATGCGTACCTGCTCAGTCCCTGCTAATTGCCGCCGAGAGCCGCGGCTAGCGGATGGGTGCGTCGGTCGCGGCGCTGTGCGCCAGCGCGTTGAAGAAGAACTTGAAGGTGCCGTGCGGCTGCGCGCGGAAGAGTATCTCGGGGCCGAACAGGTAGAGCGTGCCCGCCCCTACCCGCGCCTGCGCCATGGCTACTCCGTTCTGCAGGTGCTTCTCCCCCCAGGCCCAGCCGCTGCGCATGGGCGTGGCGCTGTCGAACCAGGCGACCTGCTGGACCGCGGCCGCGTCAGCAGGTCCGGTCAGGGTGAACACGGGCGAGTTGTCGAAGAAAACGTCGACGTACTCCCCCACGCCGTAGGCCACAGGGAGCGTGTTGTCCACACGAGCGCGGATCAGCGAGCCAGGAATGTAGTACTCTGTCCCGGGAAGGGGGCTGCCGCTCGCGTCCAGCAGCTTGTTGGCGAGGGGCAGCGCGAGGTGTGCGGCGAGTGACGTCGAGCTGCCGATCGCGACCACCGACCCGCCGGCGTCCATGAACGCCCTGAGCTGCGGCACCGTCCGGTCCGCGCTCACTCTCCCCATCCGGTCCTGGAACTCCGGCGGCACGTTCGCGGGAGTCGCGCCGCCCCCGCCGCCCGTCTGAGTCACGGCCGGAATCGCGCCGCCGACGAAGACGATCACGTCGTACTTCGCGCGCAGGTTGCCGGCGTCGAGCTGCGGGGCGTACACGACCTCGAAGGGGAGCCCGTGCTGCTCCATGATCCATCGCGTCCAGCCGGATGGCATCGAGCCGCCGTACTGGTCCCAGAGTGCGATCCGCGGGGCAGCGAGCTTCATCTGCGCCCCGGCCGGACGGGTGGTCGCCGCATCGAAGCTGACCCCCAGCTCGGTCGCGAGCTGCTGCACCCGCGCCCGTGTGGCGGCTGCCGCGGGGATGTAATAGGTGCCCGGCTCGTACACCTTGCCTCCGTTGGTGAAGGCGCTGCGCAGCCGGTACACCTGCTCACCCTGCGACATCAACTTGAACGCCGCGCCGAAGCTGTCCACGAACTTCGGCGGGAGTAGGAACCCGGTGGTGCGAGCGGCGGTGGCTACGCGTCCCGCTGGCGGCTTCATGTTCCATTCGTTCACCGCAGTCGTCGGCGCGTCGAAAGCGTCGAGGATGCGATCGAAATCGACTCCCATCTGGAATGCCAGAGTCCACCCGGTCGCGTCGTAGGGACGGACTGGTGGGCCGCCCGGATACTCGAAATCGTTGGGGTGATCCTGCGGCTCGAACATGTCCAGGACGTGGGCTCGAAAGGCCTGCGCGGTCTTCACGATCAGCGATCCGGCCGGATACGCCTTCCCCCCCGCCGTGAAAGGCGCCGTGGCACGGTGAACGGTCACCCCCGCCTCGCGCAGAGCGTTGACGAACTTCACCGCCGTGGGGAAGTCGGGCTGGTTGGCCGGCAGGATGTACGCGCGCGGATCCCGGTTCTCCGGCGTCCGCAGCATCGCGTAAACCCGCCGAGACTGTTCGGCGCCAGCGGCGCCGCCGGCCGGCATCGCCGCGCGCAGCGCTTCGACCTCCTTCGGGTACGTCGTCCAGGTATCCTGGCTCCCCTTCCGGATGGCGTTCCTACCCATCAGGTAGATGTTATAGAGGAACGCATCCTTGTAGCGCTCCGCCACGTCGAGCACGGCGTAGTTCGCCGTCAGCGAGTAGTCGATCGACTGCCGGAAACGCCACTCCTGAGGGGCGATCGGGAACGGCAGGTCGCCGCGCGGAAGCTGCATCGCCGGGACGAGCGGAATCTGAACCGGCGTGGGGTTGCCGATCGTCTCCGTGAGCAGGCCGATCATGTTGTGGAAGTAGGTCATCGTGCGCAGGCCGCCGTTCCACCAGGTGGAGTAGTTGGCGCCGCTGCGCATGGTGACTCCAGGCTTCCCCTCCGCCTCGAAGCGCGAGTGCATCGCCGCGCCGACGAGGTCCAGCTGCGTGATCACCAGCGGATCGAAGACGTAGTTGAACGGGTCGCGGAAGGGTGGCGCGAACATCACCGTCCCGGCTGGGCCGGTCTGGTGGTGGTTGTAGATGATCTGCGGGAACCAGACGTGGTACATCTGCCGGTTCATGTTCTCGGTCTCCGCCTGCGTCGACGCGAAGAAGTCGCGGTTGTTGTCGTGGCCGATGTACTTCTGGTAGAGCCGCGGCAATCCGGCCGTGGAGCGCTGCGTGGGGTTCGGCTCGCGCATGTACCAGTTGGAGACGAGCTCCATCCCATCCGGGTTCGCGTGCACGGCGAGAATGATGACGTCGTCTAGGATGCGCAGCGTCTCGGCATCGTTGCGGCTGACGAGCTGGTGGATCGTCTCGGTGAGCTGCTGTGCACCGAGAACCTCGTTCGCGTGCAGCCCTCCGTCGATCCAGACGACCGCCTTCCCCTCCGCGGCGAGCTGCCGCGCCTCGCCGTCGCTCAGCCCCTCCGCCTTCGCCAGCCGCTCGGAAATCTGGCGGTACCGCTCCAGGTTCTCATGGTTCGCGGGCGAGGTGATGATCGCCATGTACTGCGATCGACCCTCGGCGGTCTTCCCCATGTCCACCACCTTGATCCGGTCGCTCTCCGCATCGAGCTTCTGGATGAAGGCCGCGTACTGGGTGTAGTTCGGGAGAACGTAGTCCGCACCGATCCGATGCCCGAAGAACTGCTCGGGAGTGGTCACGCGCGTCTGCGCCAGCAACGGTACGGCGCCAAGGGCGGCGACCAGGATCCCTGGGATCGACAGCCGAACTTTCCGCATCAGCATCCAGCCTCCTTCAACAGGGAAATACGTTGCCGTGGGACGGATCCTCCGCCCGGCGCGCTCAGCCCCACCCGCCACGGATGCGGTATCCCTCCGAGCGCGCGACGAAGGTCGCCGCCGTGATATCGCCGGCGACATTGAGCGCGGTCCTGCACATGTCCAGCAGGCGGTCCACTCCGAAGATGATCGCAACCAGAGCCGGGTTCACCCCGATCGTCGCCAGCACCAGGATGACGAAGGGGAGCGACCCCGCTGGAACCCCGGCCGTTCCGATCCCGCCGATGATGGCCAGGTAAGCGACGGTCAGCTGCTGACCGAGCGAGAGATCCACTCCCGCGAGCTGCGCCAGGAATAGCACCGTCACGCCCTCGTAGAGCGCTGTCCCGTTCTGGTTCGCCGTTGCTCCGACGGTGAGGACGAACGAGTTGATCTCCTTGGGCACGCCGAGGTTCTCCTCGGTGACCCGGAGCGCGGTGGGCAGGGTCGCATTCGAGCTGGAGGTCGAGAACGCCGTCAGCATCACGGTCTTGATGCGCCGGAAGAACTCGACGGGCGAGATCCTCGACAGCAGCGCGACGGACAGCGAGTAGACGCCGAACATGTGCAGCCCCAGGCCGAGCAGCACCGCGAGCATGTACCAGGCGAGCGCTACCATCATGTCCAGCCCGAAGCCGGCCGTGTTGCTGAAGATCAGCGCCGCCACCGCGTACGGTGCCAGCTTCATGATCCCATCGATCACCTTGACGGAGATCTCGTAGAGCGCCTCGAGCAGGCGTAGGAACGGCGACGCCGCATCAGGCGAGAGCAGTGTCGCCGCGATTCCCAGCACCAGCGCGAAGAACATCAGGTGCAGCAGGTTAGGCGTCGGCGCTGATACTGCGGCGAATGGATTGGCCGGAATGAGCGTCTCGATCACCTGGGTCAGCGCCGGCGTCTTGGCGGCTTCCAGGGTTCCGCTGGCGGCTTCCACGCGGTTCGCCGCCTCGCTGCCGAAGCGTGTCTCGAGCGCGGCGGCGGTCTCGCGACTGATCCGCTCCCCGGGGCGGATCGTGTTCGCCATCGTCAGGCCGATGACGACGGAGATGAAGGAAAGCACCAGCGTGTATCCCAGCGTCTTCGCGCCGACCCGGCCCAACCGTCGGATGTCACCCACGCCCGCGACGCCGACCACCAGGGCCGAGAAAACGAGGGGGATGACCATCATGATCAGCAGCCGGAGGAAGAGCGCTCCGATTGGGCCGGTGATATTGGCGATCACCCAGCTCAGCTGCGGGTTCTCCGGACCGAGCGCCACGTTGGCGATCAGCCCGGCACCGGCTCCGACCACCAGTCCAATGAAGATGCGCGTATGCAGCGGCATCCCCTTCGGCGCGTCCGGCGTGCGGTCGTCGAGATCCGTGGTGAGCTCGCGCTCCAGCGGGTTCGGCTCGTCCCCCGCGCCCGCCCCGCCCCTGTTGCGCTCGATCACTGCGACCACTCCGTCGGCTCGCGGTCCCAGCGGTGCGTCGCCAGCTCGGCGAGCAGCTCGGGCGGCAGCTCCGGCGCATCGCTGCTCGCGATGTTCGCGCGGACGTGCGACAGGCTCCGCATCCCGGGGATGACGGTGCTCACCGTCGGGTTCGCCAGGATGAAGCGCAGCGCCATGTCCGGCATCGAGCTCCCCTCGGGTACGACCGGCGCCAGCGCCTCGGCGCGCGCGACGCTCGCCTCCAGGTTGGCCGGTACGAAGTAGGTGTTCCGCCAGTCGCCTTCCGGCCAGCGGCTCTCCCGCGTGAGCGTGCCCGTGAGCGTCCCCTCATCGAACGGAACGCGCGCGATCACCGCGATGCCCAACTCGTCGCAGGCCAGGAAGAGCTCGTCCTCCGGCGCCTGATCGAAGATGTTGTAGATGACCTGCACCGCGTCGATCAGCCCGGTGCCGAGCGTGTCCAGCGTATTCCACGGCTCCCAGCGGTTGACGCTGACTCCCATGCCGAGGATCAGTCCTTCACGCTTGAGATCGTCCACCGCACGCTGCCACCGATCGTCCTGCGCCCACGCGTCTTCCCAGACGTGGAACTGCATGAGATCGATCCGCTCCAGCCCGAGGTTCCCGAGGCTCTTCTCGGTGTACTCCCGGATGTAGTCGGGGGGGAACACCTCATCGAGCGTGAACTCGCGCCGTGAGGGCCACTTCCGGTTTTTCGGCGGGATCTTGGTCGCGGTGTAGAGGCGCTGCTCCGGATGCGCGCGAACCAGGCCGCCGAGCAGCCGCTCGCTGTGACCCTCGCCGTACCCCCAGGCCGTGTCGAAGAAGTTGCAGCCCAGGCGAACCGCCTCCTCGAGCGACGCCCGAGATTGATCGTCCTCCGAGCCGGTCCACCCCGCCATCCCCCACATCCCATAGCCGATCTCGCTCACTTTCCAGCCGAGCCGCCCGAAAGTCCGGTATTTCATCTCGTCGTCTCCATCTGCGTGGTTCGGGCGCCCACCCCAAAGCTCCGCGTCCCGCCGGGCTGCTATTGGAGAGCTGCGCCCACATCGCGACGCGGCTCCCTTCCATCATCCTCGACAAGCGACGGCTAGCGCCGCGTCGCTCGCGCCGTGGAGCCGTCCAGCGCCGCCTCCATCTGCCCCCCCGCGGCGGTCGCGGTGAAGTTGACGAACGCGCCGCGATCCGGGACGTAGATCTGGCTCTCGGTCGTCGGAAAGGCCTTCAGTGGCGCCGCGTTCCCCATGGTCACCCAGAACTGCGGCCCCTCCCGGGTGATGACGAACGCCGGGACCTGCTGCGCCGCCGCGACCTGCGCCGGCGTCGCGGTAGCGGCCGGGGCGCGGTAGTAGGCGCCGAGGACGCGCATCATCTGGGCGTCCGTCAGCGTGACCGGGCTGGGAATGTAGCCCGGCGCGGGCTCCGGCCGCTCCTGGATCTTGCGCACCCAGATGTTGCGGAAGCGAACCGGGTGGCTGTGGTCCTGGAGCGTGAAAGGAAGCTCGTCCGCGTGGGCCACGTAGCGGTACGGAGGCACGGGCGCGGTCGGGCCGAAGAGCACCTCGTTGTTCTGCACCAGGATTCCGTTGTGCATCACGGTGATGCGCGCCGGCTCCTGAACGGTTCCATCGGGGCGGAAGCGCGGCCGACGGAAGAGGATGTCGTACGACTGCCACTCGCCCGGCGGGCGGGTAGCGTTCACGAGCGGCGGGTACTGCCCGTAGAGCGACGCGGCCTGCCCGTCGGCGTAGGTGTCCGCCCGCTGATAAGAGTCGAGCACCTGCACCTCGTACTGCCCCATGATGATCACGCCGCTGTTGCCGCGGTCCTGCCCGACGCCGTTGGGCGGGTTCGGCGAGGCCCACTCCAGGTGGAGCTGCATGTCGCCGAACGACTCCTTCGTGCGGATGGATCCGGTGCGGGCGGCGACTTCCATGTAGCCATTCTCGACCTTCCAGGCCGCCGGAGCGCCGCTGGCCCTGGTGAAGGCGGAGAGGTCCCGGCCGTTGAAGAGCACGATCGCGTCGGACGGAGCCGGCGCGGAGACGGTCGGCCCGGGCGGCGTGATCGCCGGCGGCCGCGTCCGGTTCAGGTCGTGTCGACGCCAGATGGAAGGCGCCGTCGGGTTCTGGCTGCTGCCGATCGCGACCTGTCCGAGCGAGAGGCCGACGAGGAAGAGCTGACCGACCAGGAGGGGAGTGCGTCTCATGAGCGAAGATCGGTTGGTGGAAAGGTGCGGAACGCGCCGCGCTCGAAGGAGCGCGGCGCGTTCCGTTCCGCTGCATCCCCGCTATGGAGAGCGAAGGTTTCGGCCTCCCCGGACTACAGGCTCCAGCCGGGACGGTACTCCCGGTGAAGCAGGTAGTTCGCTTCCGGAATGTTGGTGATGCGGCTGTTCACGCCGTCGTACATGATCTTCCGCCCCTGCCCGGTGCGGAGCGCCACGATCCCGAGGAGCATCGTCTCCGTCAGCGGTGCGGCGTAAGAGAACTCGCTGCTCGGCTTCGCCTTCTTCATGATGGCATTGGCCCAATTCATCACGTGGCTCGTCGTCACGCGCTCCACCGTCTGCGGCACGCGCTCGGCCTCCGCATTCAGGCTTTCCGGGTAGAGCCGGGGGTTGTTCCCGTAGGTGTCGTACATCAGGATCCCCTTCGTCCCGATGAAGATACCGCCGCCACCCCGCTGCAGGACGACGTTGTCCGGCAGGTGCTCCGGGCGAGGGGGCATGAGGCCGCCGTCGTACCAGTTCATCCTCACCGCAGGCATGCTGCCGCGCGCCGCGAACTCGTAATGGGCCGTCATCGCCTGCGGGTAAGTCGCGGGCGTGTCGTCGATGTCCATTCCGAATGGGGTCGACGTGGCCTCAACGCTGACCGGCAACCCGAGGTTCAGCGCCCAGAAAGGCTGGTCGATCAGGTGCGCGCCCATGTCGCCCAGGGCGCTCGCCCCCCAGTCCACCAGCCGCGCCAGTTGAAGGGAACAATTTTATCAGCGTATTCTTTGTACGGTGCAGTACCCAGCCACAGGTTCCAGTCGAGCTCTTTCGGCACTTCGCTTTTGCTGGTCGGCCAGGGAATACCCTGCGGCCATACCGGCCGGTCGGTCCAGGCGTAGATGGTATGCACATCGCCGATCAAACCGGCATCATACCATTCTTTCATCACGCGGGTTCCATCGCCGGAGGCGCCCTGGTTACCCATTTGTGTTACCACCTTGTAGCGCTTCGCGGCATCGGTCAGCACTCTTGCTTCGTAGATGTCGTGCGTCAGCGGCTTTTGCACATAGACGTGTTTACCCAGTTGCATGGCAGCCAGGGCCTGCACAGCGTGCATGTGGTCGGGTGTGGACACCGAAACCGCATCAATATTCTTGGCTTCCTTGTCCAGCATTTCGCGGTAGTCCTTGTAATACTTTGCTTTGGGAAACGCCTTGCGCGAATTGGCGGCGCGGCGGTCGTCCACGCCTTTCAGGTCCAGGAGGAAGCCCTTGGGGGTGACGCGGACACCCTTGATGGGCCGTTGGGCGCCGGCGACTGAGGGGACCACGCCCTCGCGCAGGTGTTCGCCGGTGCCGGTGGGGCGGACGCGGACGGTGCCGCGCACGCCGTGGGTCCCTACGACGGTCCCGATGGTCACCGGGTCTTGGGGCTCGGCCACGGGGGCTAGTCC
>JAHWJV010000169.1 GCA_019348265.1 Gemmatimonadota bacterium | reverse complement strand
TCGACGGCGGGGTGGCGGTCGACGGCGCGTCGTCGCTGCAGCCGGTCAGGACCACGGGGACGACAACGGCGAGGGCGAAGGCGGGAAGACGGCGCATGAGCCTGCATCCTACGGGAGGGCGGCTGCCATTGCGTGATATCTCTCTGTTGAGAAGCCGGTGTTCTGTTCGCCTTCAACTCCGCTGCTGTTCCCGTCCATGGGCTGGAGCCTTGCAGTGCTGCCGATTCCGAGTCAATCCTCGATCGGGGGCAGCTACGACGCTGCCTCCGGATCGGCGCGTCGAAATGCCATCCACTTCTCGGGAGCGTCTTCGAGCCAGTCTTCTGTCAGGGCTTGGTGACCGACGACGTCACCGCAATGGACCTGCTCGCCGACCCGAAAGTCGTCGAGGTCGGCGGGACCACCGTGCGGGTGGTGAGCCAGGCCGGCAACGTGGACGTGCTCGGGGACGTGGGCGAGGAGTCCTCCTCGGCGCTGTCGATCCTGGCCGACGCCTTCGGGCCCTACCCCTGGTCGGAGCTCGACGTGATCGACGTCCCCCTGGGCTCGGGCGTGGGAGGCATGGAGTGGCCCGGCGCCGTCTGGATCGACAGCGTAGCGCCGGGTGCCGTCCGTGGCTGTCGTGGTGGTGATGGTGCCGCGGTCGCGGCCGTACACGAGCTTGGTCTGCTCGCGGGGGGCGGAGAACTCCTTGAAGTCGTGGTAGTCAGCGCTGGCGAGCAGCGGCTGAGCGAAGAGATCGAGCGAGAGCGCGGGGGTGAAGGTGACGTTCGCGCGGGTGGTCATGTACAGCTGGCGCTGCTGAACGTTCGCGAAGACGTACCGCCGCCCGAAGAAGTCCGTGGCGGTGGGGTCGTTGACCGCGACGACGTACTGCGCCGTCGACAGGGAGCGGCTGTAGCCGGGTCCGAACGTGATCCTCGCGTTGGAAGCGAGGCGCAGGGTCGCCGAGAGGCCTAGGGACTCCTGGTGGGCGTCGTCATCCTCGGCGCTGGCGTTGAGATTGGCGTTGAGAAGCACACGGCGGCGCGGGTCGCTGGAGACGCTGAAGAAGCCGAAGTTGTTCCCCGGCTGACCGACGACGGGTCCGCCGCGGGTCAGCCGGTCGGAAAGGGTGACGAAGCGGCGCGAGAGGTAAGCCGTGGCGGTCCAGTAGTTCCGCAGCTGGGTTCTGGCGAAGAAGCTCAGGCCGCGGCCCGTGAGGTCACCGTCGTAATTCCACTGCTGCTCACCGCCGCCCATCAGAAAGAGGGAGCGGTAGTGGCGGGTCGGTCTGGTGAACTGGCGCCCGAAGGTCCCGTTCAGCCAGCGCGAATCGACTGAGGTGAGGAAGCCGAGGTCGTTGGTCTCGAAGCCAGGGCTCATCATCGAGGCGTTCATGTCCCAGATCCAGTTCCCCCCCTGCTTTTCCAGGCGCGCGATGGCTCCGTAGCCACTGAGCGCGTCGGACGAGGGATCGAGCGCTGCGGAGAACGGCCCGTCCGAAGAGATGGTGCGGTCGGGGCGCTGGAAGTAGCGGGCGGACGAGCGCTGCAGTCGGAGAATGGCGAGGGAGTCGCCCGCCACGCGGGAGCCGCTTACCGCGGCCTGGAACCGGTAGGTTCGCTTCCCCCAGAAGATCTCGGTGTCCAGCCCGCCGGTCTGGGCGGCGCTTGGGAGAACGCGGGTGAGGCCTGGGTCGTCCATCCCACGATTCAGGGCGGTCAGTATCCCTCCCACGCTAAGGTTACCGCCCTTCATCTCGCGGCGGACGCGGCCCACGAAGCTGTTGGTGAGCGGCTCGACCGTCTGAAAGAGCCGCGTTCCGTCGACGGTCTGCACCTCGGCCACCTCGCGACGAGTGATGGCGTTGACGATCCCGACGTTGTAACCGGTCCGGGTCCGCCCGGTGAGCTTGGCGGCCCCGAGAATCGCGGTCGTCTGGGGAATGTCGGCGTACTCCCCGGCAGCCCTGGCGAGCCCAGAGCCCTGCGGGGTACGGCCGAGCCGGCGAGAGTAGAAAAGGCTGATCCCGAGGCCGCAGTTCATGTTGCAGCCGGGGTTCCCGAAGCGGAAAACGTCGCTTCTCTCCACGAAAAAGGGTCTCCGCTCGGCGAAGTAGCTCTCGAATGCGGAGAGGTTCACCACCGCTGGGTCGACCTCCACCTGCCCGAAGTCTGGGTTCACCGTCGCGTCGAGAGTGAAGCTGCTGGTGAGCAGATACTTCAGGTCGGCGCCCACGCTGAGGCGACTCCGGTTCGGATCGTAGAACGGGCTCCGCGGATTGCCGGAGGAGAGCCGTTCCGCGCGTCCGACCACATAGGGGAGGATCTCGGCCTGCTGGGGACGGCGGTGGATGCGCAAGCCGGTGAGATCGCCGAAGTAAGCGGGTCCGCCCGGCTCGTTCTCGCGCCAGGAGGCCCACTGGTCTCGCTCCTGGTTCCGGTGGATGACCCGCGTCAGGTTGAGCCCCCAGGTCTGGACGGAGTCGCGCGAGAAGCGAAGCTGACCGAAGGGGATGCGGATCTCGGCGGTCCAGCCTAGCGAGTCCACCAGGGTTGCGGCGTCCCAGACGGGATCCCAGGAGCGGTCGAAGTCGGTCGCGTCGCCCCGCCAGCCGGCGGGGTTCACGTCGAACTCGACGGAGTGCAGGCGGCCGTGGTAGGGATCGAAGTCCACGCGCAGCAGATCGCTATTCGGGAACTCGTCGCGACGCGTGAGGCGGCTGGTCACCCCGGCGGCCCCGTGTGAATCGTACATCCGTGCGCCGATGTAGATCGCCTCCTCGTCATAGAGGAACCTGACCTCCGTCCTCTCCGTGGGGGCGGCGCCCTCGTTCGGCCTCTGCTGGGTGAACTCGCCCACGGGCGTTGCCGCTGCCCAGGCTGCCTCGTCGAGCCGCCCGTCGAGAGCGACGGGCCCGGAGCGCGGGAAGGCGGTGGCCTGCGGGCGCGGTCGATCCGCCGCGGCGGCGGTCTGCGCCTCCGCGATCCCCGGCGCGAGCAAAAGCAGCGCGAGCAGGCAGACAACCGATGCGAGCGGACGGGAACGAGGCATCTGATCGTGGGGAGAAGGTACGGAGGAGTGCGGGCGCTCCAGGAAGAGGGGGCGCGGCATCATTCCGTTGGATGCCGCGGCCGCTCGGAAGGTTTGCAAGCGGAGTTCAGATCGTTCGCGGCCACATTGGGATCACCCCAAAGCCGATCGGGCCGGCCGCCAAAGGCGTTTTGCGGGCCAGCGGGACCGATCCGGGAATGGCCTGGGTAAGCAGCAGTCGTGCCCTCGCGCTCCAATCCGCCAGCTCGTTACTGCGCTACGACATACCGGTGCTGAAAGGCATTCCGGGGATAGCAGGCGGTGTTCGATCGTGGGAAAAGGGGTTCCGGGAACGGACAGTTCGCGCGGGTGGGGTGATCGCGACACGCGCGCGTGCACAGGGCAGCTCGGCTAGCCCTCGGTGATAGAGTCCCGGACGGGTGCTACGCTGCGTTGGAAGATGACAATACGCTGCCTACCCGCGACTGGACCATAGCGAAAGCACGTGGTCCAGCGCCCCACAGCGTGGAGAATGGGGGATCGCCCGCTCGTGTCTCGGGAGAGGGATGCCGATACTTCTGCGTGCACCGGCAGACGTGCCGCCCTCTCGCCCCTCCAGGAGGGGCAGGCACTCGGGCCGGACGTATGAGCGCGACCGCCCGATGTGACCGGGACAAGACTCGCTCGTCATGAACGCTAAAGGGAGCAATCCCTTCCGCCGCTCCCGAAAGGGCACACCCACCGCGAGGTGGGGTCGCAAAGCCTGGAGTCTCCCCGAGACCGTCCGGCTGCCGAAGGCGCGCAGGCAAGGCCTGCGGGGGCGAACTACCTCGTATCTTCATTCCCGGAGGCAACATGACAAAGACCCACAAGCTCATCACCCCATACGTGGCCGTTTTCCTCGCGCTCGCCGGGTGCGAGGCGACTCCAACCGGGCTGGAGGATTCGGAGAATGCCGGCGGCTCGGTCCCACCGGAGAGCGCCGAGCAGGGCGCGATCGTCGGGAGGCTCGACTCCGGGATTGCAGCCTCGTCGTCAGCGTTCGACCTACCTTCCTTCACCCTGCTGCAGGGTGCCGGGATCACCGTCGCTGCGGCACGCGTGAAGACCGACGGCGCGCTGGAGACGCTGGCTTCGGCGAGCGCCGCCGCCGACGGCTCCTACCGGATCGAGAAGGTGCCGGCGGGACTCGACCGGCTGGTGGTCGTCGCCACGAGCGGAGCTGACGAGGTCGGGCGGGTGATCGTACATCAGGCGGTCGCCAAGAACGGCAGTGTGACGGCCGCCCCGATTACCGGCGGGACCAGCGTCGAGGCGCGTGTTTTTGGTGAATTGGTACGATCGGGTATGCCGAAGGAGGCGATCAATACGGTGGAGCTCGCACAGAGCATCGCCACGAGCGGGAAGACGACCGCCGACGCGCTGGTCCGGTCGTCCTCGGACCTCAAGGCGCTGGCCGACGGCTTCAAGGCGCGGCAGGAGGCGTATACACGCGTGCTCGCAGCTCGCGGTGTGAGCCTGGACGTCAACGCTCGGTTCGAGGCGTCGCTGCCCGCGGTGGTCGCCTATGCTCTGGAGCGCCATGCCGGCGCGCAGGAGAAGGCGGCTGAGGCCAAGGTGTCTGCGGCCATGGCGGAGGCGTTCCGGGGCAAGGGCGTGGACCGAAAGACTCAGGCGGAAGCCTCTGGCGCGGCGGAGACGGCGCTGCTGCGCGCGGCGAACGTCGCCAACTCGAGTGCGCGCCTCGACATCGCCCGAGCTGCGCACTCGGTGAACCTCCGCGCCCGCGAGCGGCAGACGGCTGAGATCCTCGCCGCCCTCGGGGCTCCGGCGAGCCAGCAGGATGCTGCCCGAGAAGCGTTTGCGGGTGCGCTCCGGACGGTCGAAGGGGCAACGTCCGAGGACGCAATGGCCGAGGCGGTCGCGCAGGCCGCGGCGCGCGTCGAGGCGGCGTTCGAGGCGCACGCTCTACAGAACAGCCGAATTCCTCAGGTCGCCCGTGACCGGATAAAAGCGGCCATGCAGAACCTTCCCTCCGCTTCCGACCTGTCGGCCAGGCTCGGCAACGCCAGGAGCGGAAACGACGTCGCGAGCGCATATCTGGTGTATGTAAACGATCTTCGCTCGGCCGTTCAGACGGCGGTGAGCCTGGCTATGGGGGCTGGTGTTAGCATGGACGGCAAGGGAGTTGCCGATCTGTTCACGGGTTTGCGGGCAAGCGTCCAGACGAGGTAATCACCGCGCTCAACCATGCGGCCCCGCCTGGAGATCCAGGCGGGGCCGCTTGCGTTCGGTACCCCCTTCGCCGTCTCACCGGCGGGGGGCTCTCGGAAGCAGGGAGCACGTGTGTCGCCGCGGCAGCGGAACGTTCACCCCCACGGGTGTATCGGTGGACCAGCCCTCGGATTGATCGGCCCCGTAAGGCAGATCTTCGTTCCGGCGGTCTCGAAATCAATACGGCTGACGGATGACCGCTCGCACTCTCATGATCCAGGGCACTTCCTCCGGTGCCGGGAAGTCCCTGCTCACCGCGGCGCTCTGCCGCCTCTACGCACGGCGCGGCCTGCGCGTGCTGCCGTTCAAAGCGCAGAACATGAGCAACAACGCCGCGGTGGCCGCGTGCGGCGGTGAGATGGGGCGCGCGCAGGCGCTCCAAGCGCGCGCCGCGGGGGTAGAGCCGTGCGTCGAGATGAACCCGGTGCTGCTCAAGCCTCTGGCTGACACGCGCTCCGAGGTGGTGGTGCTCGGGCGCTCGGATCCGGCGCTGACCGCCCTTCCGTGGCGGGAGCGAAAGGATGCTTTGTGGGGCGTGGTCCGCGACTCGCTCGCGAGCCTGCGGGAGGCGGCGGACCTGGTGATCATCGAGGGTGCCGGGAGCCCCGCCGAGATCAACCTCCCGGACATCGTGAACATGCGGGTCGCGCGGGAGGCGGACGCGCCGGTGCTGCTGGTGACCGACATCGACCGGGGCGGGGCGTTCGCCTCGCTGTACGGCACCTGGGCGCTGCTGCCCGAGGTCGATCGGGCGCGCATCGCCGGCTTCGTGCTCAACAAGTTCCGCGGCGACGCGTCGCTGCTGGAGCCGGGGCCGACCATTCTGGCCGAGCGCACCGGCGTTTCGACGGTCGGGGTGGTGCCGTGGCTTCGGCTGGACCTGCCGGAGGAGGATGCCGCTTCCCTCGACGACCGGGGTAGCGCCGCTGGGCTGGACATCGTGGCAGTCCGCCTGCCGCACGTCTCCAACTTCGACGACCTGGACCCGCTCGCGGCCGAGGCGGGGGTGCGCGTGCGCTGGGTCGATGACCCGCGCGAGCTGGCAGGGGCGGACGCGATCGTGCTGCCGGGGACTCGGAACACGACGGACGACCTGCGCTGGCTCTGGCGAACGGGTCTGGCGACCGCGATCCGCGCCCATGCTGGCTCGGGGCTACCGGTGGTAGGACTCTGCGGCGGCTATCAGATGCTCGGCGAGATCGTCACCGACCCGCTGCGTCTGGAGGGGGGCGGGGAGGTGCCGGGGCTCGGACTGCTCGAGATCCGAACGGAGCTGCGCCTGGCCAAGATTACGCGGCAGACGAGGGGCCGCTGGCTATGCGGAACGGGGCCGCTGGCCTCGCTCCGGGGCAGTCCGGCCTCCGGCTACGAGATTCACCACGGGCACACGGTACTCGGCGCGGGCGTGGAGCCGCTGCTGGAGAGCGAAGGGAATGTCGCCGGGGCGGCACGCGATGGGGTCTGGGGCTGCTATCTCCACGGGATCTTCGCCGACGACCCCCTCCGTTCCGCGTGGCTCGAGTCGGTACGCGCCGGCACTGCTTCGGCACTGCGATGGGATGAGCACCTCGACGCAGAGCTCGACCGTCTGGCCGACGCGGTCGAAGGGGGGCTCGAGATGGACACCATCGATCTCCTGGTGGGGAGAGAGGACGGGACGTGGGGAAAATCATCCTGATCACGGGCGGGGCGCGCAGCGGGAAGAGCGCGTACGCCGAGCGTCGGGCCGCGGAGCTGGGGGGCGAGGCCGTGACCTACGTGGCGACCGCGGAGGCGCTGGACGAGGAGATGGCGCGGCGGATCGCGCGTCACCGCGCCGAGCGCCCCTCCCCATGGACCACGGTCGAATGCCCGCGCGGCGCCGCGGGGGCCCTGAGATCAGCTACGACGCGCGTGGTGCTGCTGGACTGCCTGACCGTGCTCGCCTCGAACGCCCTGCTGGCGGCGGAGGCCGAGGGCGAAGAGACTGCTCAGGCGGCGGTGCTCGAAGAGGCCGAGCGGTTGCGCGAGGCGGGCATCGCCCGCGGGGGGACGACCCTGGTGGTGACGAACGAGGTGGGGCTCGGGGTGCGCCCGAGCGAGTCGGCCCGCTTCCTGGTCATCGCGTCGCCCGCCGGCAACTACTTCTCCGGCCCGCTGCGCCCGGTCTCGCTCTGGCTGTCGCAGGAGTACGTGCGGGCCGCGCCCGGCGGCACCGGCGCCGCCAAGACGGGCGGCAACTACGCCGCGTCGCTGGTTGCCCAGCAGGAGGCGACCGAGAACGGCTGCGACCAGGTGGTCTT
>JAHWJV010000168.1 GCA_019348265.1 Gemmatimonadota bacterium | reverse complement strand
AACTGATCCGCGCGATCAGGCGGTGGTGCAGGTCACCGCGCTGATGGTGTAGTTCGAGCTCGCGGTGCCGCCGGAGGTCACCGTGACGGACGCTGGCGTCGCGGCCGCCGTGAAGCGGAGCTTGTTGCCATTACCGAAGGTGACACTATCCACACCGAGCGTGTAGCTGCCGGGAGCAAGGTGTGAGATGGTGTACGAGCCTGTGCCCTTCGTGCTCCCCGAGCGAACGATGGTTCCCGCCGTGGCGGTCGGGACGACCCGCTCGAGCAGCGCGGTCTGGGTCAGCGCCGCTCCGCCGCAGGTGACCGGGAGCGTCACGCCCTGGAGCACCACGTTACCGCTGATGGTCGCCCCACGCTCCTTACGTACTCCGTGCAGCGTCGGCGAGACGATCCACTTCCCGGACTTCCCGGCCTGGTGGGCGAAGCTGCGCTGGACGTCGAAGTCGATCACCATCGTGTTCGTCCCCGTCCCCACCGTCACCCCACCTTCGGCGAAGTTGACCTTGAAGCCGTTCTTGCACTGGCTGTTGAGCTTGAGCTCGGTGCCGGCGGTCACGGTGACGCCGGTCGGGAGCGTGGTCCCGCTCGTGGCGACGATCTGGCCGGACTTGGTCTTGATGTACATCTCGCAGACGATCAGGCGGACCTGGCGATACGTGCCGGATTCGATCGGCTGGGTCACGAGATCCTGCACCTTGCCGTTATCGAGCGTGAGCAGGTTGATCCAGCTCGTCGACTTGGGGGTGAGCTCCACCCGGCTCGATCCGGCGCCCTCGCCGCTTTCCTCGCGGATCAGGACGATCTTCTCGATCTTCACGTTGGCCTCCGAGAGATCCCCGGGGGCGTCGGTGATCTGCACCGTCAGCTGGGACGCTCCGCCGGAGCTGACAGGACCTTCGCCTTCCTCGCAGGCGGCGAGCGGGAATACGCTCAGCGCGAGCGCGAGCGGCAGCTTGAGGGAACGACGAAACATGGGTCCTCCAGTCTTCTAGTTCAGAGTGTCCGGACACGGATCTCATTCCGCCCGGTGATTCTCTGACGACGGGAGCGAGGCCCGCGTCACACGGCGGAGTCCCGGCGGAGGGTCGGGCACGATGATCGCAGCAGCGCCGCTCCCGCCGACCGGGGGCGATAACACCAGGAAAGGCGCGGGAAAGCGATGGAGTGGGAAACCTACACCGCGGGAGAGGACACCGGCGAGCACACCGTCGTGGGGACGCTGCTGGTGCTGCGCGAGCTGCGCAGCCCGCAGCTGGACAACGCGCGCGACATTCTGGCCTATCTTCCCCCCTCCTACCACTCCAGCGCTCGCCGCTACCCGGTGATCTACATGCACGACGGGCAGAACCTCTTCGACGAGGCGACGAGCTTCGGCAGCGCGTGGCGGGTCGATGAAACCATGGAAGAGGCCGCCGCGGAAGGGGTGGAGGCGATCGTGGTCGGCATACCGAACATGGGCGAGCAGCGCTGCGAGGAGTACAGCCCGTGGGTCGACGAGCAGGAAGGCGGCGGCTCCGGCGACGACTACCTCGAGTTCATCGCCCGAACGGTGAAGCCGCTGGTGGACCGTGACTTCCGGACTATGCCCGACCGCGAGCATACGGGGATCGTCGGCTCGTCGATGGGAGGGCTGATCTCTCTGTACGGTTTCTTCAAGGAGTCCGCCGTCTTCGGCTTCGCGGGCGTGATGAGCCCGGCGCTATGGTTCGCCGACCGCGCGGTCTTCGCGTACGTAGAGCGGGCCTCCGCCCCGCCCGGCCGCATCTATCTGGATGTGGGCACGGAAGAGGGAGACGCCACGCTCGCCGACGCCCGCCGCATGCGCGAGCTCCTCCAGGCGAAGGACTACGGCGCGGCGGACGCGCTGCGGTACCTGGAAGACGAGGGCGCGCCCCACACGGAATCCGCCTGGGCGGAGCGTTTTGCTGACGTGATCAGGTACCTCATGGGTGATAGGGAGCAGGGAGCGGGAATCGGAGAACAGCGAACGAGCACCTAGGCAGCACGAGTGTCGCTGTGCGAGTTCGGGCTTGCTCTTCTCTTCTCCCTGTTCCCTCTTCCCTGCCGTTTCCCCCGTTCCCTGTTTCCTATGTCGTTCAATCGTGAGCACCATCGCTGGTACAGCCCCATCCTCGGGCGAGATATGGACCTGCTGGTGTTCGGGCATGCGGGTGCCCGGGTGCTCGTCTTCCCGACTTCGATGGGGAGGTTCTTCGAGTGGGAGGACCGTGGGATGGTGGCGGAGCTCGGGGAGCAGATCGCGCAGGGGTGGATCCAGCTGTACTGCGTCGACAGTGTGGACGAGGAGAGCTGGTACGCCCGCTGGAAGTGGCCCAGCGATCGAGCGTGGCGCCACCTGCAGTACGAGCGGTACCTGCTGGAGGAGGTGCTGCCGATGACTACGCATCGGAACCCGAACCCGTATCTGACCACCGCTGGCGCGAGCTTCGGTGCGTACCACGCGGTGAACTTCGCCTTTCGCCATCCGCACCTGGTCGGGCGCACCATCGGCCTGAGCGGGCTGTACGACATCCGGCGCTTCGTCGGCGATCATTACGACGAGCAGGTGTACGCGAACAACCCGGCCCACTACGTTACCGAGATCCACGACGGGGCGTGGCTCGACGCGATGCGGCGCATGGACATCATCCTCGCAACGGGCGAGACCGACGCATTCGTCGACAACAACCGCTACCTCTCGAGCCGCCTCTGGCAACGCGGCGTCGGCAACGCCCTTCGCATCTGGGACGGCTGGGCCCACGATTGGCCGTGGTGGAGGATGATGATCAGGACCTACATCGGCGGGAGCGACTGAGACGGCATTTATGAATCGTGAATGATGGACGACGAACGATGGGAGAGCGATCGACCGTGACTCGTCATCCATCATTCATCATCCATCTTCGCACAGCGATATCGAGATGAGACCGAAAATAGGCTTGATCGTGGGTCGCGAGTGGTCCTTTCCGCCGGCGTTCATCGAGGAGGTGCGGCGGCGCGACGAGGGGGTGGGGGCGGAGTACGTTCAGCTGGCGGCCCCTCGGATGGACGAGGAGGTGCCGTACTCGATGATCATCGACCGGATCTCGCACGAGGTGCCGTTCTACCGCAGCTATCTGAAGCATGCGGTGCTGCAGGGGACGACGGTGGTGAACAACCCGTTCATGTGGTCGGCGGACGACAAGTTCTTCGGCGCCTCGCTGGCCACCAGCCTGGGCGTGGCGAGCCCCAGGACGGTCGTGCTCCCGCACAAGGAGTACGTTCCCGGGATCGTCCACGACGAGTCGCTCCGGAACCTGGTCTATCCGCTGGATTGGGGTGCGATCATCGATTACGTGGGACTGCCGTGCATCCTCAAGGACGCCCACGGAGGCGGGTGGCGGGACGTGTACGTTTGCCAATCACTGGAGCAGCTGCTACGGCACTTCAACGAGAGCGGGCGCCTGCTGATGATCGTACAGGAGTACATCCACTGGGAGCAGTTCGTCCGCTGCATCTGCATCGGGCAGGAGGAGGTGCTGCCGATGAAGTACGACCCACGCGAGCGGCGCTACCACGTGGAGCACGAGCATCTCAGCTCGGAGCTGGGCGATCGGATCGTGCGGGACTCGCTGAAGCTGGTTCGCGCGCTGGGATACGACATGAACTCGGTCGAGTTCGCGGTGAAGGACGGCATACCTTACGCGATCGACTTCATGAACCCCGCGCCGGACATGGACGTCAACTCGCTCACGCCGCACTACTTCGAGTGGGTGGTGAAGAAGATGGCGGACATGGCGATCCGGCTGGCGAAGGAGCCCCGGGCCGCGGGCGGAGAGCCGCGGTGGAACGCCTTCCTGCGGGGTCGTGCCGTGGTGCCGGACGGAGCGCGGCTCACCGGGCTGTCGGACGCCGACGGGGCGGGTGACCTGGCGGAGGAGCTCCCGAGCCTGGCTCAGCGGCTCATGCGCCGGATGACGGAGTAGCTGGTTCACTTCGAACTGTACGTACCATGCCCCTGCAGAGCGCCATCGACCGCTACCACGACCTCCTCGCCCCGCAGATCGCCGCCGATTCGCACGGGCAGCTCGAGGAGCAGCTGCGGCGGCGGGGGCTCTTCTTCGGGGAGCGTCCGCTGTGCACCGTTCTGCGCCCGCGGTTCCTGACGCCCGAGCAGTACCGGTTCCTGCGTGACCGCTGCGCTCTGGTCCTCTCCGCCTTCCGGAAGGTGTACGAGAAGGGGTTGCTGGAAGCGGAGTTTCGCTCGGGCTTCCGGCTGACCGAGTGGGAGGAGGAGCTGGTGCGGCACGAGCCCGGGTTCCGCGATCCGAGCCCCGTTTCGCGCCTGGACGCCTTCTTCGTCCACGAGCGGGGCGGGCTCCGCTTCACCGAGTACAACGCGGAGACGCCCGCGGGCGCAGCGTACGGCGACCTGCTCAGCGAGGTGTTCCTCGCCCTGCCGATCATGCGTGAGTTCCTGCACCACTACGAGGTGCGTCCTCTCCCCGCCCGGCACCAGGTGATGCACGCGCTGGTCAACGCCTACCAGGAGTGGTCCGGGCGCAGCGACCTCCCGCGCATCGCGATCATGGACTGGGAGGACGTCCCCACCTACAGCGAGTTTCTCGTCACGGTCGACTACCTCCGCGCGCAGGGGATCGAGTGCGTGATCGCCGACCCGCGGGAGGTCGAGTACAGCGAGGGTCGCCTGGTCGCGGCGGGCCTCCCGGTGGACGTAGTCTACAAGCGCGTGCTGATCAACGAGCTGGTCGATCGGGAGGGGATGGACCACCCGCTCATCCGCGCGGTGCAGGACGACGCGGTCTGCATGGTCAACCCCTTCCGTTGCAAGATCCTGCACAAGAAAGCCAGTCTCGCGGTGCTGAGCGACGATGACAACGAGGAGCTTTTCACCTCCGCCGAGATCGGGGCCATCCGCGCGCACGTCCCCTGGTCCCGCGTCGTGGAGGAACGGCGTACCACGCACGACGGCGAGGAGATCGATCTGATCGACTTCATCCGCGACCATCGGGAGTCTCTGGTCCTGAAGCCGAACGACGAGTACGGCGGTACCGGCATCGTGCTCGGCTGGGAGGCGACGCAGCCAGACTGGGAGGCGGCGATCGCTACCGCGCTGGCCGAGCCGTACATCGTCCAGTGGCGCATCCCAATCCCGAGCGAGGCCTACCCGAGCATGGCAGACGGGCAGCTGGTCGTGGCCGACCGCATCGTCGACACCGCGCCCTTCATCTTCCACAGCGGTTACATGGACGGGTGCCTCACACGCATCTCGACCGAATCGCTGGTGAACGTCACCGCCGGAGGAGGCTCGAGCCTGGCCACCTTCATCATCGGGGAGAGATGAGGATTGCAGTTTCGTCTTTATGAAGCCGCCTTCGCTCACCATCGGCATCGAGGAGGAGTCCCAGATCATCGTTCCGGAGACTCGCGAGCTCCGGTCGTACATCGTGGAGATCCTCCGGGAAGACGTGATGCAGCTGGGCGAGGTGAAGCCGGAGCTGCACCAGTCGATCGTGGAGATCGGCACCCGGGTGTGCAGGACGCCGGCGGAGGCGGGGGCGGAGCTGAGGAGGCTGCGGCGGATGGTGATGGATCTGGCCGCGAAGAAGGATCTGCGCGTGGTGGCGGCGGGAACGCACCCCTTCTCGCGCTGGACCGAGCAGGAGATCACGCCGCTGGAGCGGTACCTCGGCGTTCATCAGGACATGCAGGACCTCGCGCAGCAGCTGCTGATCTTCGGCACGCACGTTCACATCGGAATCGAGGACCGCGAGTTCCTGATCGACGCGATGAACGTCGCCCGCTACTTCATGCCACACCTGCTCTGCCTCGCGACGAGTTCGCCATTCTGGATGGGACGCAAGACCGGGCTGAATAGCTACCGCACGGTGGTGTTCCGCAACTTCCCGCGGACCGGCATCCCGCGCATCATGCGCGACTGGAGCGAGTACCGCGCGCTGCACGACAAGCTGGTGCGCACCGGCTGCATCCCGGACGGCTCGAAGATCTACTGGGACGTGCGGCCGCACCACTCCTTCCCGACGCTCGAGTTCCGCTTCCTCGACGTCTGCACGCGCATCGACGAGGCGGTCTGCATCGCCGCCATCCTCCAGGCGTTGATCGCAAAGCGGGGGTGGCGGCGGCGCGACAACCTCACCTGCCGTCTCCACCAGACCGACCTGATCGAGGAGAACAAGTGGCGCGCCGTGCGCTACGGCCTGAACGGCAGCCTGATCGACTTCGGATCCGAGCAGGAACGCCCCGCCCGCGAGCTGATCAGCGAGATGCTGGAGTGGTTCCTCGGGGACGTCGTCGACGAGCTGGGAAGCCGGGCCCAGATCGAGTACGCCTACCGCATCCTCCGGGAAGGCTCCAGCGCCGACCGCCAGATCGCCACCTTCGAGCAGACGGGCAGCCTCCACGCGGTGGTCGATCGGCTGATCGAGGAGACCCGGGAGGGGGTGGGGGAATAGGCGATAGCCGATAGCCCTACTGCCTCGCGCGCTCCTGCGCGGGCATCGAGGCGTGGAAGTCCTCGCGGAAGCGCTGCATATAGGACCGGAGCAGCGCGTCGAGCCGCTCCGAATCCGGGGTGGCGAGGATGAGGCCGGCGTGGTGGTGCTTGGCCAGGCGGGTGACGACCTCGCGGATACGGTCGTAGTTGAGGATCGGCACGAAGTCCGGTACGGCGATTCCCTTCTCCTGAGCGCGCATCCGCGGTGGGAGCGGACTCTCTCATCCGGGGAGCGCCTCCCAGGCGCGTCGCGCCACGATCTCTTCGAACGGCTCACGCAGCCAGACGGTGAAATGGTCCGGGTGGGCTTCGATCTCGCGGGCGAGGTCGTCGACGGATGCCCAGCGCCAGCCGGCCACCTCCTCCGGATCCGGGCGCGGCTCCGCTTCCGTGCGGCCGATGTACACGTGGTCGAACTCGTGCTCCCAGAGCCCGTCGGCAAAGGCCGAGCGGTAGGTGAAGCTGAACACCGGGACCAGCGGAACCGACAGCCCCATCTCCTCCTGCAGCCGCCGCCCGGCCGCGGCGTCGGTCCCCTCCCCCGGCCGCGGATGGCTGCAGCAGGTGTTCGTCCACTGCCCGCCGGAGTGGTACTTGGCGGCGGCGCGGCGCTGCAGCCGCGTGGTGCCCACCCGCAGGCGACGCCCGAGCCGGGCGGCCGCGGCGCTCACGCGCGCCGGGCTGCGCGACTCCAAGAGCTTCGGCGCCACGCCGAAGGGACGCGCGCTGCGGGCGGACCTGGCGGCCAAGGTCCGGTCACGCGCCTGCTTCGTCGCCGTCCGCATCGTCGACGTGTGCGAGATCGATCGCCGCGTCACGGCTGGCGAGCTCAACGTGCTCGAGCGCGAGATCGCCGTCTCGCTGATCCGGCGAGCGCCGGCCGCCGATCGAGCTCGACCGCGTGTTGCGCGTGCGAATTGCGGCGCGCCGCGCGTGCGGGCGGTGCGCAAGCTCGCGTGAATTTGCGGGCCAGTGACCGCTCGCGACCGCGGCCTCGCCCTTGCTAAGCTCCAAGCGAGCGGTGAGAGACGTGGTGTCGTCGACAGGAGGATTCGTGAATCGTCG
>JAHWJV010000167.1 GCA_019348265.1 Gemmatimonadota bacterium | reverse complement strand
TCGATCGTGAAGGTGGTGCTGAACCCGGAGAGGCCCGCGGGGAGTTTTCCCCACCGGCCGTTTCGTCCGCGGATCTCAGTTGGCGAGCGGGTCCGGTCGGATCTGGAACTGGTAGACCTTGCTGGTCGCGCCCTTGCCGAGCTCTCCATGGAACGGGGTCCTCGTGCTCAGCGTGGCCCAGAGGCCGCGGCCCTTCCACCCCGCCGCAGGATCATCGATCCGACCGTCGACCCACTTGGTGTAGAAGCCGTTCGGGTATGGCACCCGCAGGACGATCCACTGACCGTCCTTTAAGACGAGCAGTCCCTCCGAACCGTTGCCCGTGTTGATCGGCACGTTCGCGCCGAGGCCGAGGGTGTTGAACTGATCCACCCAGGTGTAGTAGCTACCCTCCGCGCTGCCGCCGCTGGTCACGTTCTGGATCTGCGGCAGCGGCTCCGCGAAGAAGCTCCACCCCTCGGGGCAGTGCTGGCCGGTCGCGGTCGGGCCGTTCAGCGGCCCGGTGCACTTGCGCCTGTCGAAGCTGGCCATGTGCCCGCTCGCCAGCGCAACCCACGCGACGCCATTGCGATCGACGTCCGCCCCGCGCGGCGAGAAGCCCTGCGCGGATGCCTTCGGGTTGCCGAACGGGACCTCGTACACCTCCGCGAGGGCGGTGTGAGGCGGGTTGGCTCCGGGGTTCAGCCGAACGAGGGCGCCGGGGAAGCCGAGCACCGAGCCCCAGACCGAGCCGTCCGGAGCTGGAGACACCGCGTAGAGGCCGCCGCCGTACCGCTTGTCCCTGGTCGGATCCGTCGGCTGGTTCGGCTCCACGTACTCGTCGCGACGGCCGTTGCCGTTTACGTCCAGCACGAGCGCGGTCCAGCCCTGGGACCGCTCTTCGTCGCCGGTCTCGTCGAACATCTTCGTGTTCAGCCAGCCGACGGCCGCGCCGCCGCCGCTCGTCCAGAGCGTGTTGTTCGCGTCCTCGGCGAACATCAGGTGGTGCGTGCTGAAGCAGGTGCTGATGTGCGTGTACTTCTTCGTGGCGGGGTCGTACATGCCCAGGTGCCGGCCCGCGCGCGCGAGCGGCTGCAGCTGCGCGGACGGGTGGCTCGATCCGGCCTTGCAGAACGCGGGGTTGTCCGGCCCACGCACCGCCGCGGTGAGCCATACGCGGCCCTTCTCGTCGATCATGGGGTTGTGCACGTTGGCCTTGCTGTCCCACACCGGCTCGTTACCCCAGTACGGCGAGGGCGCCATCATCCCGGCGCTGGCCGAGGAGGGCGTCGCCGGGTCGCGCACCGTGAGCGGGATGCGGCTGGCGGTGTGGCGGACAGGATCGAGCACCGGGACGTAGTCGGCGCTCAGCTCCAGCGCGCCGTAGAGCGGGCCCTTCGCGTTGACCGTCGGGTTGCGCCGGTCCGTGCCTACCAGGTCATGCAGGTACGCCTTGGGATCCGCCCAGTCCCAGAGCGTGATGACGACATTGCGCTCGACTCCTCGTGGACGCGGCGGGGCGGGCGGTACCTCGCCGGCGGCGATCCGGTCCGTCCAGTCGGCGAAGACGCTCAGGGCGCGCTCAGGGCCGAGCTGCTGCAGGCCGGACATCATCGCGCCTCCCGCCTGGCCGGACTGCATCCGGCGCGCCCACGCGTGAGTCGACGCGGAGAAGGTACCGAGCGCGGCCGGGATCTCCCGCGTACCCTTGCTTCCCATCTGGTGGCACGACATGCAGCCGCCGGACTTCGCCACGCGCAGCCACTCCGCCTGGCTGCGGATGTTCGGCGAGATGCCGTTCCCCTGCGGCCCCGTGCCGGGGAACTCACTCTCCGCCGGGGCTCGCAGCAGCGAGTACCAGTAGCCGGCCGGATAGATCTCCGCCGCCCGGCGCGGGTTCGGCGCCGGGACGGCGCGCAGGTTCAGGCTCTGCCCCGGCGTACCGTCCACCTTCGGAGAGTCCACGAGCCCATAGCCGCGGACCCAGACGCTGTACTTCGCGCGTGGGAGGTCCGGGAGCATGTAGCGGCCCTGGCCGTCGGTGACGACGATCTTCGCGAAGCGGGTCGGAAGGTCGACGGTCTCGGCGATCACCCACACGCCCGCCTCCGGACCGCCGGCGCCTGTTACGATCCCGCCGATGTCGTCCTCCCCCACGACGATCGCCGCTTCGGTCGGCGCGTTCTTCGTCTCGGCCGACAGCGCCGCCCAGAGAAGCGCGGCGGCCGCGGCGGCAAGCGAGGAGTACATAGCTCCCGATCGCTTCATATGGCGGCTCCTCCGGTATGGATGGTGTGCTGGCGAGGGGCTAGGCTTGGCGCCTGCCCCGAATATGCGGTTCCCGCGTGCGAAGAGAAACCTCATCACCTGCCGCGCGCCACCGATTCCATTCGGCGCATGGCCCGCAGCAGGTTCAGCCCGGCGATCTTCCGCAGCTCCTGGTCGCTGTAGCCGCGGCGCGCGAGCTCCGCGAAGAGGGCAGGGTAGGTGGAGACGTTTTCCAGACCCACCGGGGTGCTGGTGATGCCGTCGAAATCGGCCCCGATTCCGATGTAATCCGACCCGATCACCCGACGGATGTGATCGATGTGATCCGCCACGTCGGAGAGGGTCGCACGGGGTGAGGGGTTCGCCGCGGCCCACTCGCGGAAGCGCAGTTCCACGCCGGCGGAGTCCGGGCCCGCGGCTCGCGCCGCGGCCGTCACCGAGTCGCGGCGGGCGTTCCAGGCGCCGACCGCGGAGCTGACGAACTGCGGAACGAACGTCACCATCACCACGCCCCCGTTCCGGGGCAGGAGGCGCAGGACGTCGTCGGGGACGTTCCGCGGGTTGTCCGTCACTGCACGCGCCGAGGAGTGCGAGAAGATGACCGGTGCCCGCGTTACGCGCAGGGCATCGTGCATGGTCTCCGGACTGACGTGGCTCAGGTCCACGAACATGCCGAGCCGGTTCATCTCGCGCACCACTTCCTCGCCGAACGGCGAGAGGCCGCCATGCCGCGGCGCATCGGTGGCGGCGTCGGCCCAATCGGTAGTGGCGGCGTGGGTGAGCGTGAGGTAGCTCACGCCTAGGTCATGGAAGGTGCGCAGGTTTGCAAGGGAGCTCTCGATGGTGTGCCCCCCCTCCATTCCGATCAGCGACGCAATCCGGCCCGATCGGTGGATCCGCGCGATGTCGTCCGCGGTGCGGGCGGGCTCCAGCTCCTCGTATCGAGCCACGAGCTGCCGAACCGCTTCAATGTTGGCGAGGGCCTGGCGCAGCGCCTCCGGCCCGGTGTACGCGGTAGAGACGTACGCGGACCAGAACTGCGCGCCGACCCGGCCGGCCCGCAGGCGGGGCAGATCCGTGTGCAGCTCGGGGCGGGGCTGCGTCAGGTCCACATCCGCGACGCCCCACCGTCGGTCCTTCATCGCGTCCCAGATGTCGTTGTGCCCGTCGATCAGCGGCGTATCGTCCAGGATCCGCTCGGCGCGGACGCGGAACCGATCCGTCGCCATCTCCGGCGAGGCACTCGCACCGCGCGGCCGCGTACCCGGCGCGGCGGCGCAGCCGATCAGGAGAAAGAGCGGGAGTAGCCTGGCGTAGCGCATCATCGGCACCGTGCTCCGGGAGCGGTAAGGAAGGACGCGAGCTTCAGGGATGGCCGGCTATGTCGGTTTTCCAGGATCGCTGTGCCCGCCGGACAGTACGGGAACGCTCAGGAGCTACGCCGGGATGGTCGCCGTCCCCGCGGGCTCGACCTGCTTCGGCCGGGTGTACTCTTCCAGGTCGGCACCGAGCAGCAGCGTCCCGAGCACCATCAGCGCCGCGGTCCAGAAGGGGACGCCCATCCCGAGGTTATCGTACGCCCACCCCGCCCAGAGCGGGCCTATGACGCGAGCGATCCCGCCGAAGGTCTGCTGTACGCCCATGTACAGCCCGCGCTCGTGGCGCTGGATCACCCGGGAGAGCAGCGAGCTGATGCAGGGGAAGGTGAACGCGGTGCCTAGGGGAAGGAGCGCGACCGCCGCAGCGAGGGGGATGTAGTCGTAGGTCAGCGGGATGGTCGCCAGCCCGAGCGCCAGGAGGAAGATCCCGATGCGGGAGAGGCGCGCCTCCCCGAAGCGGTCGACCAGCGGCCCCAGCGCGCCGGCCCGGCTCACCACGGAGATCACGCCGATGTACATGAAGAAGTAGCCGATCGTTTGTTCCGTCACGCCGTACCGCTTGGCGAGAAAGAGCGCGAGGACCGCCGTGGTCCCCTGGAAGGCCCCCATCGCGATGGCGTAGATCCAGATCAGCCGCGGCGCGGGCTCGCTGGAGTGGCGCAGCACCTCCCACACCGCGTCCCTGGAGCCGCGCCGCACGTGATCGCTCGCCGCGTGCGCGTGCACGTCGTGCGATTCGCGGAGAAAGCGGGCGGCGAACATGATGTTCACCAGGCAGAGCGCGGCCGCCATCAGGCCGGGCATCTCCCGCCCGAAGGCGAAGGCAAGCGACCCCAGCGCGGGACCGATCGCCACCCCTGCATTCGTCGCGGCCGAGATCCATCCCAGGCTCTTCGCCCGGTGCTCGGGCTCCGTCGCGTCGGCGACGTACGCCTGGATCACCCCCGTCGTCCCCCCGCCCGCCCCCTGCACCACCCGCGACAACAGAAGCAGCCACAGACTCGTGGAGTAGGCGAAGACGATGTACGCCGCGGCGGAGAAGGAAAGCCCGATGAGCAGCGCCGGGCGTCGCCCGTAGCGGTCCGAAACACGCCCCCAGAGCGGCGCGCTGATTAGCTGGGCAACCGAGAAGGAGGAGACCAGGATGCCCACCACCATCCCGGCCCCGCCCAGGTCCGCGGCGTAGTACGGCAGGAGCGGGACGACCATCAGCATCCCGACCATGTCCACGAACGCCGTGATCATCAGGACGACGAGCTTACCCAGCTGGCTATCGAGGTCGTTGGGGTGGAGGGCGGACGGGGGACGCCGTCGGAAATTATCGACCCGGCGCTGAAGTTCAAAGTTCAAAGTTCAAAGTGACGGGCACTGCCGCACTTCGAACTTGGCACCTTGAACTTTGAACCATTCACTCACCCCGGCACTATCCTGTACACCTTTCCGCCCAGCGACAGAACATACATCTCACCATCCGAGTCCTGCCCGAAGGAGGCCACCTGGGCGGCCCCCGGGAGATCCCAGCGCCGCTCGTTCATCACGCCTGCGGTGGTGAAGCGCATGCTTCGGATCCCGGGCTGGCAGTAGTCGGCATAGAAGTAGTGCCCCACGAGCGCGGGGATCTGACGCCCGCGGTAGACGTAGCCGCCGGTGACAGAGCAGCCCCCCGCGCGCGGGTACTCGTACTGGGAGACGTGAAGGCCGGTGCGATCGCAGGGTTCCGTGCCGAAACAGTGCGAGGCCTCCATCCGATTCCACCCGTAGTTGACCCCGGCGGTCGTCGCGGGGACCACGTTGATCTCCTCGGAGGTGTTCTGGCCGACGTCCGCGACGTAGAGCTGGTTCGCGGCCCGATCGAAGGAGAACCGCCACGGGTTGCGAAGTCCGGAAGCCCAGATCTCGGCGCGTACGCCGGTGCGGCCCACGAACGGGTTGCCTCTGGGGATGCCGTACGGCTCCCCGCGATCGACGTCGATGCGCAGCAGCTTGCCCAGCAGGCTGTTCATGTTCTGCCCGTGCCCCTGCGGATCTCCGCGGCTGCCGCCGTCGCCCATGCCGATGTAGAGCATCCCGTCCGGCCCGAAATCCACCATCCCGCCGTTATGGTTGGCGAAGGGCTGATCGATGGAGAGGAGCCGCTTCGCCGACGCGGCGTCCGCGCTGTTACGGTCCGCGGTCACCCGGTAGCGCTCGATCTGGGTGTCGCCAGCCTTGTCCGTGTAGTTGACGAAGAGGAAGCCGTTGCGGGCATAGCTCGGGTGGAATGCGAGCCCCAGCAGCCCCTGCTCGCTACCGGTGCTACCCACGCGATCGGTGATGTCCAGAAACGGCGTCGGCAGCAGCTGCCCGTTCTCGATGATCCGGATCCTCCCCGGCTTCTCCACGATGAACAGGCGCCGGTCGCCGGCCGGAGAGGTCAGGAACACGGGTGCGGCGAGCCCCTGCGCCACCTCCTGCAGGCGGATCGTGGCGCTCTGGCTCATGGCGCCCGCGCTCTGGCTGGGGACCGGTTGCGGGCTGGCGCAGGCGATCGTGGAGCCGACCAGAAGCAAGACGAGCTTTCGAATCATGGGATCCCCTCTCGAGGGCGGTTCAGGGTGCGATTGGCCCGCTGCGCACGGCGCAGCCACGGGGCCGAAGCAACGGAGGCTAACGCCGTTGGACGTGTGCAGCCAGGGGCGGCGGGTCCTGCTCATGGCGCCGGCTCAACCCGGAACGATCTTGAAGACCCGGCCGCCGTGCGAGAGAACGTACAACTCGCCCTCCGAATCCTGGCCGAACGACGAGACCTGCGTGGCCTGCGGCAGATCCCACAGCCGCTGGTCCGTAACCGCGGGCGACGAGTGGAAGCTGCGGAGCCCCGGCCGGCAGTAGTCGGCATAGAAGTAGTGTCCGACCAGGTTCGGAATCCGTCGCCCGCGGTACACGTATCCGCCAGTAACGGAGCATCCGTCGGAGCGCGGGTAGTCCACCTGAGGGATCTGCAATCCGCCGCGGTCGCAGCTCTCCGCGCGGAAGCAGCGAGCCCCCTCCATTCGGTTCCAGCCGTAGTTCACGCCGCCGCTCGCTGATGCGACCACGGTGATCTCCTCCAGGGCGTTCTGCCCGACGTCCGCTACGTAGAGATTGCCCCCGGCGTGGTCGAAGGCGAAGCGCCACGGGTTGCGCAGGCCGTACGCCCAGATCTCTCCGCGCGCGCCCGCCCGGCCGACGAACGGGTTCCCGGCGGGAATTCCATACGGGTCTCCCCGGTCGACGTCGATGCGCAGCAGCTTGCCCAGCAGCGTGCTGAGCTTCTGGCCGTTCCCCAGGGGGTCGCCGCCGCTGCCGCCGTCGCCCATCCCGATGTACAGCATCCCGTCCGCTCCGAACTCGAGCATCCCGCCGTTGTGGTTGGCGTACGGCTGGTCGATCGACAGGAGCCGCTTCACCGACCCCGGGTCAGCCCGGTTCCGGTCCGCCGAGGCACGGTACCGCTCGATCCGGGTGTCGCCGTTCCTGTCGGTGTAGTTGACGAAAAAGTAGCCGTTGCTCGCGTACGCCGGATGGAACGCGAGCCCGAGGAGGCCACGCTCGCCGCCGCTTCCCACTTTGCTGCTGATGTCCAGGAAAGGAGTGGCCAGGAGCTGGCCGTCTTCCACGACGCGAATGCGTCCGGCCTGCTCGAGGACGAAGAGCCGGGCGTCGCCCGGGGGCGAGGTCAGGAACACCGGCGAGGAGACCTGCGCCACTTCTTCCAGCCGGATCGTGCCGGTCTGCACCTCCGCGCCCACGGGATCTTTCACCGGGTCCGGCCTGTTCTCACAGGCGACACACGAGAGCGCGATCAGTATAAGGCAGCGTTGCTTCATGGGGGCCGCGGCACGGGTTCGAGCAGTCGAGCCACGGGAGGAGCAAAGCGCGTTCCTTCGGCGCGATGGGAAAGGATTTTGCACCAGGAGCCTATCCGCGCCAGGGTGCAGAGGGATGCAG
>JAHWJV010000166.1 GCA_019348265.1 Gemmatimonadota bacterium | reverse complement strand
CCGCCCACGCGACGCCTGCGGCGGCGGGCGAGCGGCTCCAGCCTGGAAGCCATCAGCCAGAGGGAGCCGCCGGTCACGATGAAACAGACCGCCGTGAGCGGGTTCATCGCGACCGTGGCGTAGAGGCTCTTCAACAGCTCGACGTCGAGCCACCAGCCGAAGAGAACGAGGAGCGCCACCCCGACGACCGAAAGGGCGGCGATCCGCGCCGCCCGCCGCAGGACGTCCGCCCGAAGCGGATCGGCCGCGCCGCTCATCACCCGGCGGGGTCCCCGCGCAGCGACTCGACCACGGCCTGGAACTTCTCACGGTTGCGTCCGCTGATGGCCGAAAGCGCCTCGTGCGCCCGCAGGACGCGCAGCTTCCCCGCCTTGGCATCGGCGCGGGCGACGGCCAGCGGGTGCATCTCCGGCAGCCTCGCCCCGTCTTCGCGGATGGCCTCCAGCACGCGCCCCATGCTCAGCTCCTCGAACATCGCGCGCACCTCCGGCGTGACCCCCTGCATCCGCACCTCGGGGTGGCCGGCGAGCTCGTGAACGGTGCCCAGAAAGGTGCTGTCGAGGTAGTCGCAGCCGGAGAGATCCAGCACCAGGATGCGCCCCGTCTCCAGGAGCCCGCAGGCGGTTTCGTAGAAAGCATCCCCGTGCACCCAGGTAGCGCGGCCGCGGAGCGCGAGGTAGCTCGCCTCCTCCGTCTCGCCGTAGAAGACGATCTCGCTGCGCGACGTGGTCCCGCCGGGCGCCTCCCGATTGGCGCGGGCGGTGCCGTTGTCGAATCGCGAGGGCCCGACCCGCACGTCCAGCAGCAGGAGCGTCACGTCGTCCGTATCGGACGCGTCCGCTCCTCCGGCCGGGCGCGTCTCCCGGGCGGCGGCGAGCAGCTCCCCCAGCACCTTGTCCGCGTCCGCGGGGTTCAGGCTCAGCAGCTCGTGAAGCCGCTCCGACTCGGGCGCCGCTCCGGACTGGAGAAGCCCGTCGGTGTAGAGCAGGAGCCGATCGTCGACGGAGAGCTGGAAATGCTCCTCCTCGAACTCCGCGTCCGGTGTCAGCCCCAGCGCCGGGCCGGTGCGTCGGATCAGGCGCGTCTCGCCGCCGGGACGCACGTGGAGCACCGGCGGGTGCCCCGCCGACGCGAGCCGTACGGTGCCGTTCGTCGTATCCAGCAGACAGTAGACGGCGGTCAGGAAGAGCCCCGGCGCGACCACGGCTTCGCTGAAGGAGCGGTTCACCGTGCCCAGCACCTCGGCGGGAGCGAGCGCCCCGCCGGCCTCATCCACCAGCACCAGCCGCTGCTTGAAGAGCACGGAGAGCATCGCGGCGCTCACCCCGTGGCCGGTCGCGTCGGCGACGTAGAAGGCGAGGTGCCGCTCGTCGATCCGCACCACGTCGTACAGATCCCCGCCGACGTGCTGGCCCGGCCGGTACACCGCATGGACGGAGAAGCGCTCGATCGCCGGCGGATCGCTGGGGAGGAGGGCACGCTGGATCACCTCGGCGCGCTGGAGATCCCGGCGCAGCAGCTCGGATTTCGTCTCCAGCTCGCGCACCTTGGACACGAGCTCGCTGTTCGCCTCCGCGAGCTCTGCGTTCAGCCGCTCCCGCTCTTCCAGCAGCTTGCGCTGCTCGAGGGCGTTGCGCACGGACACCTCGATCTCCTCCACCCGAGGCGGCTTGCCCAGGAAGTCGAACGCGCCGAGCCGGATCGCCTCGACGGCCGTGCTGAAGGTGTCCAGACCGGAGAGGATGATCCACATCGTGGTGGGGTCGCGCTCGCGGCCCCAGCGCAGCAGACCGAGCCCGTCGAGCCCCGGCATGAGCACGTCGGTGAGAACCAGGTCCACGTCGTCGCGCCCGGTGAGGATCACCTGCGCCGCGAGCCCGTCCGCCGCCTCGAGCACGGGCCTGAAGCCGAATCCCTCCAGCGCCCGACGTACGAGCAGCCGCGTAACCGGATCGTCGTCGACTACCAGCGCGACGGTACCATCGCCAGCCGATTCCATTTCTCGCGGGGCTCGGAGTGAGAGACAGGTCTGGGGCGCGCCGCCCGAGCGGAAGGACCGCTCCCGCGAACCGCGAGCGGAACCGCAATAATTCCGCCGCCGCCGGACGTCATCGCCGCCGTGGCGAGCAGCACTGAAGGCGCGGCCGGAAAGGCCCTCGCCGACGACTGGTGGACCGCTACGGGGCCGCGCGAGCGGGTACCCTGGCCACCTTGACCACCAGGTACGTCACCGACCCGCCGGACTCCACCTCGACGCGGTGTGGAACTCCCGCCGGGACGATGATCATGTCTCCGGGCGCGAGCCTCTGCGTCACACCGCCGGCGATCTCGCCGCCGCGCCGTTCACCGGGCGCGGTTACGCGCGACCCCGACACGGTTCCTCCATATCGAAGCGAGGCGGTGCCTTCCTGGACGATGAAGACGTCGTCCAGGAGGTCGTGCACCTCCGCCTCGCCGGACTGATCCCGCCGGACGACCACGTGGCTGTACCCGCCACGATTCGCGCCATTGTGGACGGCCGTGCGGTTCGGCGCCCGAGCCGCCGCCGCAACCGCATCCCGCAATGCCGTTGCCGAGTGGTACTCCACCCCCGCGGCCGTCTGCGCACCCGCGGTGAGCGGGAAGAGAATGACGAACGAAGCGAGTATGAGCGCTCTGGAGATCATGCGAGCCTCGATGCGAGATAGTGGAAGACGACGCAGCGAGCCGTCCCTGACGAGCCGGATTCTGCTCATCGCTTCGGGAGCTGGTGTCGGCGGGCAAACGCGAGCGGCTGCCGGCAACCTACTCGGTGGCGCGCGCCGCGGAAATGAAGCGGCCCCTCTCTCGAAGCGGCCCGGCGAGGAGGAGCAGCGAGAGGGGCCGTGCGGTAGCGGGGTGGACTGGCTCGCGCATCTCTTCGACGCAGAAGCCGGTCCGCTGCAGGGAGGCGAACCAGGACTGGAGCGTGCGAAAGTACCACGGCATGGGACGCGGGAATTCGCCACCGAAGGCGGAAAAGCTCTCCATACGCCATCCGTCGCTGTACTCCGCCTCTCCGCAGGCGGTCCAGGGGTGGACCGTCTGAATGAGGAGCGCGCCTTCGGGCCGGAGCGTCTGGCGAAGCGCGGAGAGCAGCGGTGCGACGTCTTCCTCCAGCAGCGCGAAGTTGCAGACGACCGCGTCGAACGAGCCCAGCGCGCCTGGCGCGGCGATGAGGTCCCGGTAGGACACGGCTTCGAACCGTCCGCCGCCGGCTCGCCGCGCCGCCTCGATCAAGGGCGCGGACGCATCGATCCCGAGCGCGTCGATCCCCGCGTCCGCCAGGGCGCGGCACAGCCACCCCTCGCCGCACCCCACGTCGAGGACGCGCGTGGGCGAGCGTTCCAGAACCGCGCGGAGAACTGCCTGGTCGGTGGCTACCCGACGGCTCTCGATCCGCTGCTCGCGGACCGCGGCGGTCCACGCGTCCGCATTGTCCACCCAGCTGCGCTCCAGCTGGTCGAGATGATCTTCACTCATTCGGCTCCGCGGCCGCAGGATCGGGAGTGAGCGTCGACGGCACCTCGTCTCAGCGCCGAACGCTATCGCGCCGGGGCCGTCGTGGTGTCGAGATCATCTCTGCCCCCCTCTCCACGCACCTCCTGAGCCGCGTCCTGCAGCGCCTCGCCCGCCGTACCGGCGGCGTCCTCTACCACGTCGGCGGCTCCTTCCGCGGCATCCTGCACCTGGGCACCCGCGTCGCGCACGGTGGCCTCGGTTCGGGCCTCGTCGCTCTCACTGCAGGCGGTAGCGACGGCCGCGAGCAGGAGCATGAGCGCTAGGGCGTGGAAACGAGCTCGCATCGACGGGGCTCCGGAAGTGGGTGATGCGCTTCGGTGTGCTCGACCATCTGGCCGGCCAGCGCGGTGCCGAGCCAGCGGTTTTCGCCTTCTACTCGATCCGGGTCCAGAGGAGAACAACGGCGCAACCCGCTCTGAGGCCCGTAAACTCTACGGGCGCCTGGTGGGCGCTGCGGTACACCTCGACCCCTTCCAGCTCTCTCGGACGCGCGAGATCGTCGATGGACCGGTAGCCGTTGATCCGGACCCCGTCCACGAAAAGCGTAGGGCGGCAGTTCCCCCGCACCATCACGCTGTTCCCACCCATCATCGGCGCGGTGCTCACCCCGGGGATGCGGTTGAACAGGTCGGTCGTGTTGACCGGGTGGACCTTCTCGATCTGGTCGCGGGTGATGAAGGTTCCGAAGCCCCCGTCCTCCGCGCGATTGTAGAAGCGTCGGGCGGCGGAGGTGATCCGCCGGTTGCGCGCCTTGACTACCAGCGGCTCGAGCACGACCGCCTCGCGGGCGAGACTGAACTCCACCGACAGGGTGTCCAGCATGTTGATCGTCAGCGGCGGAGAGATACCCGGCCGGTAGCCCAGCGCCTCGGCCCGCAGGCGGTAGGCGGCGCGTCGAGGTACGGTGAACGAGAACTCGCCGGCGCTATCCGTGTGCACCAGTTCCACGACGGCGGAGTCCCTGTCGAGCAGCATCACCGCCCCGCCGGCAAGCGGGGTCTTCCCTTCCGCTTCCAGCAGGGTGCCCGCCAGGATCTGCGCCTGCAGCGCGCCCGCCCCGCCCGCGAGGCTCAGCACGCCGAGCAATAGCAACAGTGGATAGCGCATGAAGTACCTCCAGGGTTAGCCGCCGGAGCGGTGATCTGGTCCCCCGACTCCCCTTCCCCACCAACGTTCCCGCGAATGCGACCGTGCTACGGCGAGCGGTTCACGGCTGCGTGCCGGCCGACCGCGGCCGCGCGGCGCCCGCAACGGCTCCGTGGACTCACATCCACATGCAATCGACCGTATCGAGCGCCATGTGGATCAGCAGACCGAGGCCGACCAGCCGCGTGCGAGGGATCAACGTCAGCCCCGCGTAAGCGGCGATGGCCGGCGCGGTGTGCAGCGGATGGAAGCCGATGCTGCATCGGTTCGGATCGAAGATCGGCGACGCCAGCAGGTGATCCACGTCCACTACCATCGTGAGGAGCATGATGGCCCAGGCCCGCCTCCAACGGGAGCGAAAGAGGAGCCAGGCCGCGAGGCCGGGCACCAGACCGTGCAACGCCAGATGAACCGCCGGTTGTAGCACGCTCCGATATTCCCCTCCGGCGGCTACCGCCGCTCCACCACCACCTCCGCGAGGACCGGGAGGTGATCCGAAGGATATCGCCCGCTCTCGAAGGTTTCCGCCAGGATCGCGTGCTCCAGGACGCGGACGCCGTTGCCGACGAAGATGAAGTCGATTCGCCGCCCCGGCTCGATCGCCTTGAACCCGTTCCACGTCGAAGCCGGGCCGTACGGCGGCTCGGCCGAGATTGAAATCGCGTCCTGCAGCGCGGGCGTGGCGGCGGGATCGAGCAGGATCTGGATCGGCGTCGAGCTCGGCGGCGCGTTGAGGTCACCCGTCAGGATGACCGGGAGGCCGCTGGCGTTCTCGGCGAGCCAGCGCTTCAGGAGCCGGGCGCTCTCGTCGCGCGCCTGAACTCCGATGTGATCGAAGTGCGTGTTCACGTGCAACACGGTGCCCCCGTTCGCCAGGTCCCGGAAGCGGCCCCAGGTGGCGATACGCGGGAGATTCGCGTCCCAGCCGCGGCTGGCCGGCACGTTCGGGGTAGGTGAAAGCCAGAAGGTCCCCTGATCCACGGCCTCGAACCGGTCGGTCCGGTACATTACCGAGCTGTGCTCGTCCCGCGGACTGCCGTCGTTGCGCGGCTGACCGAACCAGCGATAGCCGGGCAGGAGCCGCTGGAGATCGTCGAGCTGCGGCCTCTGCGCCTCCTGGAGGCCGATCAGGTCGGGATCGTAAAACCGGATCAGATTCGCCACCCCGTCCCGCCGGTACGGCCACGCGTTCAGGCTGTCCGCTGGATTGTTGAACCGGATGTTGAACGTCATCACCCGGAACGGATCGGGCGCGGCGCTCGCGGCCCGCGCTGGAGCTTGCTGCACGGTGCTGCAGCCGGTCAAGAACACGGCGAGCATCGACCCGAGCACCGGGACGAGCAGCGGGCGGATGGCAGATAGAGACATTCGCGATGGTCCCCGGAAGAAGGTCGGGCATCTGGATCGAGCCGCGACGGACAGGCTCGCGTGGCCAATGACATCGACAGCGGAGTCGAAAGCTACGCGCCGCGCTTGGCGGGGTGCAAGAACGGGGTCCGCGAGCGCTGCCGATGAACCTCCGCGGACCGCTGGATCGGTCCGTACCCGACGCAGACCTTGCCGGTCATGGCGCCGCGTACAGCCGGTACAGCTCCGCGATCCCCGCTTCATCCGTGTCGCCGCCGTGTACCACGACCCGATAACGGAGGCGCAGCTCCTGGCCGACCGGCAGATCGAGATGCCCGCCCTCGAGCCAGTTGAACGGGGTCGGGGAGAAGAAGCCGTAGTTCCGCGTGAACCATGGCGGCGGGGACCACCGGTTCGCCGGATGGTTGAGGATGGCGAGCCCCTCCGCTACCCCCTGACGTCGACCCCAGTAGTCGGCCCAGGGCGCGGGCTTACCGAACGTCTCCTTTTCCCCGCGGTCACCCTGCGCCGTCACGAGCGTGCCGCCGCTGTCGACCGACAACGCCGGTACCATGCGAGCCGCGAACAGAGAGTGGTTCGTCAGCTCGATCCGTACGTCGACCAGCGGGGTCAGCGTGACGTCGAAGTCGATCAGCCGGACGTGCGGCGACGGAGCCGTGATGCGGATGCGGCGCGTGTCGCGAAACGGGGACTCTGCATCCGGCCGTACCCAATCGCTCACCTGGGTGAGCTCGACGGCGCTCCCCTCCCCCCGCTCTATCCGAGTCTCGCGAGCCAGGATCTTTCCGCGCTCCAGGCCGTCCTGCCAGTAGTTCCCGCCATTTACCTTGTCCGACGCGAAGAACAGCGAGTGGTGGTGCGGATACGGCTGGGAGCTCTCCGTGGTGACGCTCTCACCCGAGCGCGGACCCATCACCGGGTAGAAGTACGGATACTTCTGATCTGCCGCGTAGCGGTACTCGGTGAAGAGCTTCCCTCCGGCCGTGACCCGGATGCGGTCCGGAAGCTGTTCGGCGCGAAGCGTCTCGGCGGAACCAGCGGCGAGCCCAGCCGGTGACGGCCCTCCGCCCGCCGCTCCAGCGCAGCCGGCCAGCGCGGGACCCGCTGCGAGGACGATGACCGCGGTGAGGAATTGCCGCATTGGTGGAGCACTCCGGTCGAGGGTTCTGAAAGCTATCGTCGGCAGGCGAAGGTGAGCCCCCGCCGGTCCAGAGCTTCGCGGATGGTCGCCACCGCCTTCGGGCCGATCCCGTGCAGTTGTAGCAGGTCGGCCTCCGTGACTGCGACGAACTGCTCGAGGCGCTCGTAGCCAGCGGCCGCGAGTGCCGCCCTCACGAGGCGGCGGGCGCGACCGACGCTCGCCGGCTCGGGCGCCAGCGTCTCCGAGACCAGCCGGCCGGCCGCACTGGTTTGCATGGGTTCAGTCTGCCGCGCGCCCTAGGTGGCGGCGCCAGTGGTGCCCTGGTGATGACCGCACATGGCGGTGCACTGCTACGTACGCACCGTCTACGACCTGGGGACTCCAGCCGGCGGGCCCGGTCC
>JAHWJV010000165.1 GCA_019348265.1 Gemmatimonadota bacterium | reverse complement strand
CTCGCACTGCTGCCTTGCCTCGTCGGCGGCGATACGCGTGCGGGTGAGCTCGATCGCGGCCGCCTGCTCCCGGCGCGCCTTCAGCTCCAGCACCCGCTGCAGAGAGAACTTGAACACGATCAGGCCCTCGCTCTCCGGCCGGGAACCGCCTGCGCCGCGATGCCGCGGAGCTGCTGCTGCGTAGCCTCGAAAGGCGTGCTCGTCTCCGGCGTCTGCTGCAGGAACGCCTGCACCTGGGGCCGGAGCTCGATCGCGGTGTCGACGTTCGCGTCGGTGCCCTTCTGGTAGGCGCCCACCAGGATCAGGTCTTCCTTCTCGCGGTACGCCGCCTCGATGCGCTGGAGCGTGTCCGCGTTGGAGCGATGCTCCGCGTCGATCACCGCGTTCCGCACGCGCCTCCGGGCGCAGGGCGTCGAATACGTGGTCGTAAAGAATACGCTGGCGCAGCGCGCCCTGGCGGACCTGGAGCTTCCGGACATCGGATCCTCCTTCTCGGGCCCCACCGGGGTGGTGATCGGCCGCAACGACGCGGTCGCTGCCGCGAAGGTGATCACCGACTTCGCGCGCGAGTACGACAACAAGCCGAAGGTCAAGCTTGGGATCGTGGAGCGGAAGGAAGTCGGGCCGGATCAGATCAAGCAGCTCGCGGAGCTGCCGCCGAGAGAGGTCCTGCTCGCGCAGCTTGCCGGCGGCCTCCAGGCGCCGATGTCGCGGCTCGCCGGCGGAATGCAGAGCCTCATGGCGGGCCTGGCGCGGGCGGTCGACGCCCTCCGTCAGCAGCGCGAGGAAGCCGGATCGTGAAGTAGCGCGGCGGAGCCGTCTGCTCCGCCGCGATCAGCTAGGCCGGCCCGCGCTCTTGCGGCGGTCGATAGAGTCCAGTTCACCTGTTACGTACTGTAGATAAGGAGCCGACGATGGCCGCGACGCTTTCCCGTGACGAGTTGCTTGACGCGATTGGCAACATGACGGTGCTGGAGCTTTCCGAGTTCGTGAAGGCTTTCGAGGAGAAGTTCGGCGTTACCGCCGCGGCCCCGGTCGCGGTCGCCGCTGCCGGCGGTGGCGGCGGCGCCGCAGCCCCGGCCGTCGAGGAGCAGACTGAGTTCGACGTCATCCTCACCGGCGCCGGCGAGAAGAAGATCCAGGTGATCAAGGTCGTTCGCGAGATCACCGCCCTCGGCCTCAAGGAGGCCAAGGACCTGGTCGACGGCGCTCCGAAGGTCGTCAAAGAGGCCGTTTCCAAGGACGAGGCAGCCGCGATCAAGGCCAAGCTCGAGGAGCAGGGCGCTTCGGTCGAGCTCAAGTAGCTGGTCTTTCGGGGTGGGTGCGGCCGCGCGAGCGCTGCACCCGCCCCGATCGCCGGATCGTCGCTTTCAGGCGGGCTGTACGTCCGCGCGACGACCCGGGTCCAGACACTTCAGCTCGATACTCATGGCTCCAAGGCCTGAAAAACCGTAGGACCGTTCCAAACCCCGCCGAACCGTCGGTCGGGGGACTTCGTGCTGCTGTTCGTCGGCGCGAAACACGCTGCGGCCGTGGACCCGACGACTTATTCGCCGCCCAGAAGGGAGACTCACTTGGCAACGCAAGGCAAACCGATCGTCTCCTTTGGTAAACTGGCGTCCGGCATGGAGATGCCGAATCTCCTCGACGTCCAGGTACGTGCGTTCCAGACTCTGTTGCAGACCGATGCCGCCGCTCAGGAGCGGGAGGACGTCGGTTTAGAGCGCGTATTCAACGAGATTTTCCCGATCAGCGACGTCAACGGCAACTTCTCCCTCGAGTTCGTCCGGTACTCGCTCGGCGAGCCGAAGTACGACATCGAGGAGTGCATGGAGCGCGACATGACGTACGCCGCGCCGCTCAAGGCGACGCTGCGTCTGATCGTATGGGAGGATATCGGCGACGAACGTCGGCCGAAGGACATCATCGAGAAGGAAGTTTATCTAGGCGACCTGCCGCTTCTCACGCCGCTGGGGACGTTCATCGTCAACGGGGCGGAGCGCGTCATCGTCTCTCAGCTACACCGGTCGCCGGGCGTCGTCTTCGAGGAGATGATCCACCCGAACGGATCGAAGCTGTTCAGCGCGCGGATCATCCCCTTCCGCGGCTCCTGGGTGGAGTTCACGATCGACATTCACGACGTGATCGCCGTCCACATCGACAAGAAGAAGAAGTTCCCGGCTTCCGCGCTGCTGCGGGCGGTCGGATTCAGTCGCGACCAGGACGTGCTCGGGCTCTTCTTCCCGCGCGTCTCGGTACGTCTAAGCACGCTGGAGCGCGAGACGGGTCGCGAGAGCCGCCGCAGCGCCGAGGTGTTCCATGGCTTCCTGGCCGAGGACGTCCCGGATCCAGCGAGCCTCAACGATCTGTCGAACGTCCTCTTCCGGGACGTAGTTGTCCCGGGTACCGGCGAGGTGTACGAGCGTGGGACGCCGCTGACGGAAGAAGTCTATGCCTCGCTCCGGGGCGTCGGCGTCGCGTCGCTCCCGGTCTCGCCCGCGTACCTTCTGGGCCGCGGCGGTGACGAGCTGAGCGGCGATCTGATCGGGCGGCTGCAGCGCGCCGGCGTGGAGGAGGTCTTCCTCTTCCGGCCGCAGACGTACGGCGGCACGTCGATCCGCGCCACGCTGGCGAAGGACCCGACGCGCGGCACGCTGGACGCACTGTTCGCGATCCACAACCTGCTCCGGCCGGGCACGGCGCCCGCTCCCGAGGTGTGGACTCCGGACGAGTTCTTCGAATCGAAGGACCAGGTCGTCCACATCAGTGACTTCCTGCGCATGTGGAACGACGCGGAGGAGGCTGGCGCCGACACGCCCGTTTCCCGCGAGACGCAGCGTCCGGTCGAGGACCGGATGGTCCGCTTCGCCCAGGAACGTGGCATCCGCTACGTCTGGGAGGCTTTCCGCGAAGAGAAGGTCGAGAAGGCGGGCAAGCCGACGACACGCGTGCTCGTGTACGAGCTCGCCCGCGTGCTGAACGTCTACACGGCCGTTTGGCGGCTTCTCTTCCAGCCCCGCTCGGCGCTCGTCGCCGCCGGCTCGCTCGTACCCGGTGAGGGACGCCAGCGCACCGACTACGGCGAGTACTCCGAGGAGGCGCTCAACAAGCGCTACGACCTCGGGCGCGTCGGCCGCTACAAGATCAACCAGCGGCTGCAGCCGGCCTTCGAGGCGCTCGGCTTCGCCACGCCGCCGGCGGGGATGACCGCGCTCACCGCGCAGGACGTCATCGCCATCCTGCACCACCTCGTGGACCTGCACGAGGGGCGCGGCTACACGGACGACATCGACCACCTCGGCAACCGGCGCGTGCGCTCGGTGGGCGAGCTCATCGCGAACCAGTTCTCGGTGGGTCTCTCCCGCATGGCCCGCCTGGTTCGCGAGCGCATGTCGATCGTCTCCGACCCGGACAAGATCAACATCGACGACCTGGTCAACGCCCGGACCGTGTCGGCGGTGATCCAGCAGTTCTTCGGCTCGTCGCAGCTCAGCCAGTTCATGGACCAGACCAACCCCCTGGCCGAGCTCACGCACAAGCGCCGCCTGTCCGCGCTCGGACCGGGCGGCCTCACGCGCGAGCGAGCGGGCTTCGAAGTGCGCGACGTGCACTACTCGCACTACGGGCGCATGTGCCCCATCGAGACGCCCGAAGGCCCGAACATCGGCCTGATCAACTCGCTGACCACGTACTCGCGGATCAACGACCTGGGCTTCATCGAGACGCCGTACCGCAAGGTGGTGCGCTCGATCCTGCGCTACCCCACCACCGTGCGCCTGGAAGAGAGCGTGCGGCTGGTGCTGGGCGAGCGGGCCAAGGTGTTCGCCAAGAAGAACGAGGAGATCGACGCCGAGCGCGGCCGCGAGGTCTTCCGCGCCATGATCACCGGCGCCGAGCTGGCCGAGGACGTGTTCGACTGGAGCGCGCTGTTCCCGCGGATGCTGGCCGGCGAGATCGCCCAGACCGAGTGGGAGCAGGAGTTCGCGGGGCTTCCCGTGCTGGCGAAGCGTGGCGAGCGCATCACCGACGACCTGGCCGAGCGCATCGCCGCCCAGCCGGTGAACCTGGTGCGCGTGGTCAGCCGCCGGGCGGGCGCGGCGGCGCGCGGCGTGGCCCCCGAGGCCATCCGCAACCCCATGTCGCTGTCCGTCCGCGTCTTCCAGCCCACCACGGCCGCCGTCCTGGCGGTGCCGGGGACCGTGCTGACGGCCGAGGTGGTGGAGTCGCTGCACGAGCGGCAGATGACCGGGCTGGAGGTGCAGGAGTGGGGCGACACCCCCGACGAGGTGGCGATCGACTACACCTCGGGCGTGCCGGCGCTGCCGGCGAAGGAAGCGCTCCGCGGCTTCGCTGCGGTCAGGCGACTGGCGGCGCGGACGCGCGGCGGCAACGGAGAGGGCGGCTAGCGCGCCATGGATGCGAACCAGACGACCGGCATGATCGGCACCTACGACATCAAACAGATCATGGAGGCGATTCCGCATCGCTACCCCTTCCTGCTGATCGACCGCGTGGTGGACCTGGAACTCGGCGAGCGCGACCAGCAGCTCATGCCCATGCTCCGGGCGCTAGACGCGATCGGCCGCGCCTTCGAGCGGGATTCTACGCACCCGGCGGTCCTCTTCAACCGCGCACTGATTTCCCAGCGCCTGTACCTGGTGGATAGCGCGGAGCGTGCCTGGAGGCGGTACCTGGCCCTGGAGAGGCATCCCGGGTGGCGGGCCGAGGCCCGGGCACACGCACGTGACATCCAGAAAGCCGTCGGCACGGTCTCCTGGGAGCCCCTCCTGGACAACCCGCCGCTCGTTGTCGATTCGGGCCTTCGCGCCGCAATCGGAACACGGGTACGACAATCGCCGCAGGCAGCGCGTGAGTTCTGCTTTCGAAAGCTCCTTCCGGCCTGGGGGTCCGCGGTCGAAACAGCAGACGAGGTTCGGGCCGGGAGCCTGCTCGCCCTGGCACGGGAGCTTGGCGCCGCAGCCGACAGCATGGGCGCGGACAGAAGCGTTTCGCTAGCGGTTCATGCAATCACCGCCGTGACCGACGACGCGGGGCGGACGCGGTCCCTCGCACGAGCGCATGGGAGGTTGTCGGCCGGGCTGGAATTGTACTCCAGCGCCGCCTACGACTCTGCTGCCGTGGTGCTGGGCCACGCTGAGGACGCGCTGCGCGCCGCCGATTCGCCAGCAGCCCGGTGGACGGTGTTCCATCGAGCGGCCGCGGAGGTGAACCGTGGCCACAGCGCGTTCGCCGACACGTTGCTTACGCGCCTGCTCACCGCGGTCACGCCAGAGGAGCCCGCCCTCCGGGGGAAGACGGTTTGGGCGCTCGGGGTGAGCCAGCTGCGCCAGGGAAGATACGAGGCCGCCAACCGGCTTTACCGCGAAGCCGTGCCGCACTTCGTGAAGGCGAGGGAACCAGACAACCAGGGAGCCGTCTCGTACCTGCTGGCTGAAGGGCTCAGCCTGGCGGGGCAGCCGCTCGCCGGCCAGGTGGAGGCATTCCGCGGCCTTCGACTCCTGTCGCCGTTCCGGCGGTACATCTTCCTGAACAACCACCTGACCACGGTCGCAACGTACGCACGAGCCGAGCGATTGAGCTACGCGTCGCTTTCCGTGATGGACGAAGTGCTCGGTGTGGCACACGCCACCGAGCAGCCGCAGTTCATCGCGTGGGCCATACGTGCACGTGCACACGACCTCGTCGCGCTTGGAAAGTCCGATGCTGCCCGCCTGGAACTCGCCGAGGCGCTCCGCTGGGCTGAGCGGATCAAGCTGGGAAGCGGGCGAGACCGGCTGCGGGCAGATGTGACACTCGCGGTAGGACAGATCACGCGCCCCAGGGATCCCCGGGCAGCGTATCGTCTGCTGTCGGGTGTCGTGGCAACGTATCGAAAGCTCAAAGGACAGACGAACCTCTCCAGCGCATTGTACGAGGCTGCGCTCGCCGCCGGGGCGGTCGGCGATACGGCCGGCGCGCGATCTCTCCTGATGGAGGCGATCGAAGAACTCGAGAGGCAGCAGCAATCGTTCTCCACGACCGAAAGCCGTGCTGCCTTCTACGAGACGGTCGAGAACGTATTCGACGCGATGATCAGCAGCGAGCTGGACCGCGGCAGCCCTGCTTCGGCCTTCGAATACCTCGAACGCGGGCGGATCGCTCTCCGCACCAGGGGTGAGCCAGGGCCGTCGTCGTACGTGCCGGATGTGAGGCGGACAGACATCCGTCACATCGGTGCGCGGATTCCGGCAGACATGCTCCTCGTAGAGTACGCGGTGCTTAGCGACAGGATCGCGATCTGGACGGCATCGCACCGCGGCTGGAAGCAGCATTCCGTTCCCCTGCCGCGGGATTCCGTGTCCGCCCTCGTCGAACGCTTCATGCAGGAACTCAGCGAGCCCGGTGCAGGAACCGGAGCACGGTCGCGGCTCTTCGATCGGCTGGTACGCCCCATCTCTCCCGCCCTGAACGGCTTCAGCCGCGTGACGATCGTCGCTGACCGTGACCTGTACCGCCTGCCCTTCGCCGCTCTCTGGGACCAGCGCACGGGGCGCTACCTGGTCGAGGATTTCGAGGTGCGGACGGTGCCCAGCGCCACGTTCCTCATCGATGCCATGGAGATGCCGCGCCCGAGGAGCGCCGGCCCGCCAGCACTGGTCGTCGGCAATCCCCAAACCGACACCTCGCTGGTGCAGCAGTTGGACCCCCTGCCCGGTGCCGCGAGCGAGGCGGTGCGGGTGGCGCATCTTTATCGCGGTGCCCGCCTCCTTACCGGCGCGGATGCGGACCGCGACAGAGTGGTCGAACTCCTTTCCGGCTCCTCGATCTTCCATTTCGCGGGCCACGCCGTGTTCAACGCCGCGCAGCCGGAGCTCTCGTACCTCGCCCTGGCTCCGGTCGGCCAGGGCGGTACCGGGCTCCTTCACGCCTGGGAAATCGGCCAGATGCGCCTGTCTAATCTCCAGGTGGTCATCCTGTCGGCGTGCAGCACGCTTGGGCCCCGGCCAAGTCGAAGCGGCGTCACGGCCGGTCTGGCGTACAGCTTTTTGCGCGCCGGCGTACCGGCGACGATCAGCACGCTCTGGGATGTAGGCGACGAGGCGACCGTGGAGCTGCTGGTCGAGTTCCATCGCCGTTTCACCGCCGGGGCCACGCCAGCCGAAGCGCTTCGGCTGGCCCAGCTGACGGCGTTGAAATCCAGCCGCCTGCACCACCGCGCCCCAAATGCATGGGCCGCGTTCACCTACACGGGTCCCTGAACAAGGTGGCCCCGAACTGATGGGAGCACTCCATGTCCTTTGAACTGAGAGTCAAGTTCTCCGGGCTCTGCCTGTTCCTGGTGCACTCCGACACGAAGCGCGTGGCGGTGGTGATGCCGGACTGCCGGCGAAACGGGCCGAACCCCCCCGATCAGCACCTGGATGGCGAGCCCGCCGAGCCACACGTGGGATACCTCCGCTTCGATCTGGCGAACCTGAGCACCGCCGCCGCGGGCGTGGAACGACAGGGACTGGAACAGGCCGCCGGTCTTGGCCGCAATGCGGACCGGGCCCTCGTCGAGGTTGTAGGCGCAGGCCGAGACCGCGGCGGCCGGATCGGGGTTGGGCAGCCATGTG
>JAHWJV010000164.1 GCA_019348265.1 Gemmatimonadota bacterium | reverse complement strand
TCAAACAGTGGAAGCGAGGGACGACGATCTACCGGGAGCTGCGTCGGCGAGGTGTGCCGATGAGAGTCGCCCGAGCAGCGGCGGCCTGGAGCGGAAGCTGGTGGAGAATCGCCGGACACGGCGCGCTGAATACCGCGATGCCGACGAAGTACCTGGAGGGACTGGGGCTTCCGAGGCTGGCACCGCACTGACCTCAACTTTCCGAACCGCCGGATGCGGACCCGCATGTCCGGTGGTGTGGGAGGGGAGTAGCCGGGATCACCGGCTACCCCCTATCCCGATTTCGTGCGAGACGAGGGTCAATGAGCCTGACCCGCCTCGTTTTCGCTGAGAAGCTTGCGCCCGAGCCACATGCCTACGGGAACCGCGACCGCCGCGGCTCCGAGCCCCTTCAGCGCTACGCTGCGCATGGAGCGGCTCTTCTTCCGCATCACCTGGCCGGCCGCCCACTTCCCGGCCTTCATGAGCATCTTCTTTCTCCGCCCGCGCGTCATCGTGGCGAGATGCGGAAGGGCATGCTTCGCGGCGGTCTTGAGCAACGGGTTCATGCGGAAACTCCTGCGCGAGGTTCGAATGATCGGTTGATCGAGTGCGAGTGCACGATCCGTGCACGCGGGACGGGCGGCGTGGCCGGTCAGCTTTTCGGAACCCGGTGCGTGGCGTATACTTGCCGCGCGGACGGCCCTCTTCTCCCACCTGGATGTCGATGGAAAACCCGCGTTCGGACTCGACGGCGTGGCGCGCGATCTACGCGCTGGTGGTCGTGCTGACGGTGGTCGCTTTTGCGCTGAGCGTGAGGGCGGTTCTCAACCCGGTTCTGCTCTTCCTGCTCGTGGCGCTGGTGGCCTCACCGTTCGCGGGCGAGCGAACGCACCGCCTCCTGATGGGCGCGGCGGGGCTGCTCACGATTCTCTGGCTTCTGGATACGCTGGGATCGCTGCTCGCGCCGTTCTTCCTGGCGCTCGGCTTCGCCTACGTCCTGTATCCCGTCGTGCGCCGTATCGAACGGGAGCGGATTTCCCGGGGAATGGCGATCGGGCTGCTCGCGCTGCCGCTGGTGGTGGGCCTGGGGCTGCTGGTGTTCGTTGGCATCCCGTCTCTCATGGCCCAGCTGGCCGAACTCATACGAGGCGTGCCACAGGCCATTCAGTCGCTGGTTGCCTGGGTGGAGCGGCTGCAGGCGCAGCTGATTCGACGCGACTGGGCGTACGTGGACGAGAGCGCCGTGTTGAGGCAGCTCCGCGCGCTGCAGCCGGAGCAGGTGCTCCAGTACCTGCAGTCCCGCCAGTCCGCGATCGCCGCCAGCATCTGGGGCGCGGTAATGGGCGCCGGGCGCGGGCTCAGCTTCCTCCTCAACGTCGTGGGGTACCTCTTCCTCGCCCCCATCCTCGTGTACTACCTGCTGCGCGACTGGGAGCGGATCCACGCGGCGCTCACCGGGTTGATCCCGCCCGCGTCGCGCCCTCGCGTGCTCGCGTTCGCGCATGACTACGACCGGCTGTTAGCCGGCTACATTCGCGGGAGCCTGGTGCAGTCGGCGATCGCCGGGGCACTCACCTTCATCGGGCTCTGGGCGCTCGGCATCCCCTTCGCTTTCCTGCTGGGCGTCATGGCCGCGGTGTTCAACCTGATCCCCTACGTCGGCCTAATCCTGACGCTGATCTCGGCGCTGGTGGTCGCGCTCTTCACCGGCGACGTCGCGGCGTCTTTGCTGAAGGTCTTGCTGGTGTTCGGAACGGTGCAGGCGCTGGACGGCGCGGTGGTCGGCCCCAAGATCGTCGGCGGCTCCGTCGGGCTTCACCCGGTGTGGGTGATCCTGGCGCTGGCGGTGGCGGGCTTCTTCTGGGGGCTGGTGGGGTTGCTCCTGGCCGTTCCGCTCGCGGTGCTGGTGAAGCTCCTCCTGCGGGAAGCGACCGCGCGGTACCGCCGCTCGCCGGCCTTTGTCGGGGACAATGCTTGAGGAGTCGCTGACCGGGCTGGTCACGCTGATCGCGGTAGCCGGCGGCGCCGCACTGGTCGGGCGCCTCGTTCGCTCGACCGCGCGTCTAGCGCTGCGGGCGGCGGAGGCGACCGCGGCGACGGGCCTCGCCGACGTGAGCGCCCGCAACGGCGATCTCACCGCGATGATGGAGCGTCGCGCCGCCGCGAAGGAGGCGCGGCGCGACCGGCGCGGCGCGCTGCTCCTGGTCCTGCTCTGGCTTCTCTGGCTGGTCATCCCCGTTTTCGCCGGGTGGGCGCGCGAGGCGTTCGCTCTCGCGGCCGTCCTTTGGCTGATCCCCAATCAGCCGCTGCGTCCCCGCCTGGACATCGTGAAACAGTAGTATTCGAGGGTACACCTTGTGCACTGCCGACGCGCCCCCGAGCGTTGTGCGTGCTAGCTAAAAGGAGTGCCCGATGGACGAGAGAAACCCGAAGCCCGGCCCCACCCCATCCGAAGACGTGCCGGTGCAGAGCTACCCAGGCGTCGAGTCCAAGATGGACCCGCCGGCGGACCACGGGGAGCAGAGCTACCGCGGGTCAGGGAAGCTCGAAGGGCTGGTCGCGATCGTGACCGGCGGGGACAGCGGGATCGGCCGCGCCGTCTGCATCGCCTTCGCGCGTGAGGGGGCCGACGTCGCTGTAGGGTACCTGCCGGGTAAGGAAGAAAAGGACGCGCAGGAGACGAAGCGCTGGGTGGAGGAGGCGGGGCGCCGCTGCCTGCTGATCCCCTTCGACGTGCAGCAGCGGGCCGAGTGCCAGCGGCTCGTGGAGCAGGTCACGACCGAGCTGGGGCGGTTGGACATCCTGGTGAACAACGCCGCTTACCAGATGTCTCGCAAGTCCATCGAGGAGTATAGCGAGGAGCAGGTCGAGCTCACCTTCCGCACGAACATCTTCGGGTACTTCTACATGGCGCAGGCCGCCATGCCCCACCTGAAGCCCGGTGCCGCGATCGTCAACACCGGATCCATCACCGGGATGGACGGGAACCCCGAGCTGCTGGACTATTCGGCCACCAAGGGCGCCATCCACGCCTTCACCAAGGCGCTCGCGACCAACGTCGCCGCCCAGGGGATACGCGTGAACTGCATCGCCCCCGGGCCGGTGTGGACACCGCTGATCCCCTCGACCTTCGACCACGAGCACGTGGTGGGCTTCGGTGAGGACACCGTCTGGAAACGACCCGCCCAGCCGGCGGAGATCGCCCCGGCGTACGTGTTCCTCGCCTCGCCGGACGCGCGCTACATCACGGGAGAGGTACTGGCGATCACGGGGAAGTCGGGGACGAGGTGAGGGTGGAGGCTATCGGCTATCGGCGATCGGCTATCAGTAACGGATAACGGATGACGGATGACGGATGACCGATAGCCGATAGCCGATAGCACGAAAATGAGCAGAAAGCGACACTATCTCTGGTGGCAGCGCGGGGTCGTGTACCAGATCTACCCTCGGAGCTTTCAGGACAGCAACGGCGACGGGGTGGGGGATCTGCCCGGGATCGTGCAGCGGCTGGACTATCTGCGGTGGCTGGGAGTGGACGCGATCTGGATCTCGCCGATCTATCCCAGCCCGATGAAGGATTTCGGGTACGACGTCGCGGATTATCGCGGAATCCACCCGCTGTTCGGCTCGCTCGACGATTTCGACCGGCTGACGGCAGAGGCGCATGCGCGAGGGCTGAAGGTGATCCTGGACTTCGTGCCGAACCACAGCTCGGATCAGCACGCGTGGTTCCGGGAGAGCCGCGCGTCCCGGGATTCGGCGAAGCGCGACTGGTACCTGTGGCGCGACCCGGCGCGGAATGGAGGTCCGCCGAACAACTGGCTGTCCAACTTCGGGGGACCGGCGTGGACCTTCGACGAGGCTACCGGCCAGTACTACTACCACGCTTTCCTTCCGGAGCAGCCGGACCTGAACTGGCGGAACCCGGAGGTGGTCGCGGCGATGCTTGACGTGCTCCGCTTCTGGCTGGAGCGGGGTGTCGACGGGTTCAGGGTGGACGTGATCTGGCACCTGATCAAGGACGCTCATTTCCGCGACAACCCGGAGAACCCGGAATGGACGCCGGGGTCGCACCCCTTCCAGGCGGTGCTGCCCGTCTACACGGCCGACCGGCCGGAGGTGCACGAGGTCATCGCCGAGATGCGGCGGGTATTCGACGAATACGAGGAGAGGGTGCTGATCGGCGAGATCTATCTTCCGCTCGAGCGGCTGGTGACGTACTACGGCCAGAATGGATCGGGGGCGCACCTCCCCTTCAACTTCCAGCTGGTGCTGGCCCCGTGGGACGCGCGGCACATCGCCGCGCTCATCGAGGAGTATGAGCACGCGCTGCCCCCGGGCGGTTGGCCGAACTGGGTGCTGGGGAACCACGACAACCACCGGATCGCGACGCGCGTCGGCACAGCGCAGGCGCGCGTTGCCGCGATGCTCCTGCTGACGCTGCGCGGGACGCCGACGCTGTACTATGGGGACGAGATCGGCATGCGCGACGTCGACATACCGCCCGAGCGCATACAGGACCCGTTCGAGAAGAACGTTCCGGGGAAGGGACTCGGCCGCGACCCGGAGCGGACCCCTATGCAGTGGGACGGCAGCGCCGGCGCGGGGTTCAGCACGGCGGAGCCATGGCTCCCGCTGTCTGTCGACTACCGCGCGGTCAACGTGGAGGCGGAAAGGGACGATCCATCGTCCATGCTCTCCTTGAACCGTCGGCTGCTGGCGTTGCGCCGCGGGTCGCCGGCGCTGGAGGTCGGGGGGTTCGAGCCGCTCGAAGCGGAAGGTGACGTGCTTGCGTACGTGCGCCGCGCAGAGGACGGAGCCGAGGCGTTTCTGGTCGCGCTGAACCTCGGCTCGACGGCGCACCGGCTGGATGCTGCAGCGCTGGCGGGCGTCGTAGCGGTGTCCACGCACCTCGACCGGGAGGGGGAGCGCGTGGGTGGGCAGATCCGGCTCCGGCCGGATGAAGGACTCGTCATACGGCTGGATCCGTAACGCAGGAGGTTACCCAAATGCCGTCCGAATCAGTCACAGCTCATCTGACCAACATCGAGACCTCGCTGCGTGACGAGGGTGACCTGGATCCGCTGCTCGACGCGGTCGGAGACTCCCGGTTCGTGCTGCTGGGGGAGGCGTCGCACGGGACGTCCGAGTACTATCTCTGGCGCGAGCGTATCACGCGCAGACTGGTTCGGGAGAAGGGGTTCTCCTTCGTCGCGGTGGAGGGCGACTGGCCCGACTGCTACCGCGTGAATCGCTTCGTGAAGGGGTACGACGACGCGGGCACCTCGGCGAGGGAGGTGCTTCACACGTTCGAGCGCTGGCCTAGCTGGATGTGGGCGAACGAGGAGATCGTGGCGCTGACGGAATTCCTCCGCGATCACAACTCGCACGTGCCGGGCGAGGAGAAGGTCGGCTTCTACGGCCTGGACGTGTACAGCCTCTGGAACTCGATGCAGGCGGTGGAGCGGTACCTGAGGCGCGTCGACCCGGAAGCCGCGGCGCGGGCGCGCCGGGCGTACGGCTGCTTCGACCCGTACGGCGAGGACGTGCAGGAATACGCCATGGCAACGGCGCTCGTCCCCACGTCCTGCGAGTCCGAGGCGGTGGCGATGCTGATGGAGCTGAGGCACGGCGCGCCGCAATATCGCGAGGACGGGCGGGAGGCGTACTTCAACGCGGAGCAGAACGCGCTGACGGTCCGGAACGCGGAGCTCTACTACCGGACGATGGTGCGAGGCGGCCCCGACTCATGGAACATCCGCGATAACCACATGGTGGAGACGCTGGAGCGGCTGATGGCACACCACGGGCCGAAGGCGAAGGGGATCGTGTGGGAGCACAACACCCACATCGGCGATGCCCGAGCTACGGACATGGCGCGCGCGGGGATGGTCAACGTCGGGCAGCTCGTGCGGCAGCGGCAGGAACCCGAGGGCGTGGTGCTGGTGGGATTCGCTTCGTACCAGGGCTCCGTGATCGCGGGGGCCGAGTGGGGCGCGCCGATGCAGCGCATGCCGGTCCCGCCGGCGCGGACCGGCAGCTGGGAGGAGATCCTCCACAGCGAGTCGCCAGCGGACCGACTGCTCCTGTTCAACGGAGACGAGCCGGAGGAGATGCTCGAGCCGCGCGGACACCGGGCCATAGGGGTCGTGTACAACCCCACGCACGAGCGGTTCGGGAACTACGTCCCGACCGTTCTGCCGCATCGGTACGACGCGCTCCTGTACCTCGACCGCACGACCGCGCTACGGCCACTGCACTTTCCCGTTCGGCAGGACGGCGAAGCACCGGAGACGTTCCCGAGCGGGATGTGAACCGGAAAGTGCGAAAGTGCGGGCCTCACCCGGCGCGCCTTGGGCTCGCCGCCCTCTCCCATGTTGGGAGAGGGCTTCGGTTCCAGCGGGATGCGGTTTCGGAGTCCGTTGGCAGCACTCTGGACCTGCAAAACGCTTGGGAACCGCTTACCTGCTGATTACGCCGCAGGCGATGCGCGAGCCGGAGTTGCCGGAGGGGTCCGTGCGGTAGTCGTCGGCGGTGGCGTGGACGACGAGCGACGTGCCGTCGGCGTCGAACAGCGAGTTCGGGCCGGCGGAGATGGTAATGGACGGGTTGAGGAACTCCGCGCGCCCGACCCCGGCGGCGGTCACCTCGAGGTTGCGGAGGTCGCCGGCGTGAGGACCCTGCGGGTTATCGAATCCGTGCTGGCGCCGAGCGGGGTTGAAATGGCCGCCCGCGGACATGAAGTCCGGGGCCGCGCATGCTCCGACCTGATGGAAGTGGATCCCGTGCAGCCCTCCCGGGACGCCGGTAGTCCGAATCTCGACTTCCACCCCGTTCTCGTGCTGCTCGAGCTCCACCGTGCCCACCTCGACACCCTGCGCGTTCAGCAGCCGCGCGGTGGCGGTCGGGCCGGGCGAGACCGCCTCACGGGCTTGCCGAGTCACGTCGTTCGCCGCCTGCTGGGTCGCCGCGCAGGCGCCGGCCGCTACCACCATCACCGCGAACAGGGGGTATCTCGCTCGCTTCATCGATCCACCTCCACAGGGTTTAGCGTCCTCGCCGGAGCTACGCCGGATGTCTGGTACCGGCATGCCGGCTCGCAAGTGGCGAGCCGGCGCGGCCCACCGGGACGAGCTGCGTGAGATCAGACAGGTGGCGGAGGAAATACAGGCCGCGCTCAGGGTGGCGAGGGATGCGCTCCGGGAGCCCGCCGCCGCCCACGACCACCATGGTTTCGGCGGGGGTGACGGCCCGCAGCGCGGCGGCCAGGGCGAGGCACTCTACGCGCGAGCGGGAGGTGAGCAGGGAGGTGCAGAGCAGCGCGGGCCGCCGCTGTCGCGCGATCGGCTCGATCTGGTCTACGGGGAGGTCGGCGCCGAGGTAGGTGACCTTCCACCCGCGCATGGAAAGGTGGATGGCGGCCGCCAGCAGGCCGAACTCGTGCAGCTCACCAGGCGCGCCCACGCACAGAGCTTCCGGGCCGGGCAGGGGCGAGCCGGCGACGGAATCGAGCATGGAGACGAGCTTTTCCCGCGCAAATGCGGAGGCGAAGTGCTCCTGATCTATCGAGCACTCGTCGCGCTCCCACATCTCCCAGAACTGGCGGAGCAGCGGCATGAGCAGGTCGACCACCTGCAGCTCTAAGG
>JAHWJV010000163.1 GCA_019348265.1 Gemmatimonadota bacterium | reverse complement strand
GGCCGGCGCGCGGCGCGCCGGTCTCCCGCGAGAGCTCCACGAGCGCGGGGAGCGAGGCCCCGGTCGATGGGGTGAAGTTGACGTAGGAGAACCCGGAGCGAAGCGCCGCATAGGCGTACAGCGAGGAGGCGGGCACGCGGGCGTCGTTGGCGTCGAGCGCCTGCTCCAGCATCATCAGGTCCCACGAGGCGAGAGAGGCATCGGGGAGCGGCTCGGTCGAAGCGACGTTGACGACCACCGCTTGATCGTCGCCGGCGAAGGCACGGAGGTCAGCGGTGATCCGGTCGATGGCCTCGCGCGCGGTCTCGCGGGACATCTCCGCCGCCGCGGCGCCGGCCAGGGTCTCGACCGCGATTCCACCGCCGCGCAGAATGCCGCGGGTGATCGGAATCCGCTTCAACCGATCGGCGACTGCGGCGACCACCTGCGGGGAGAAGATGGCCGCGGTCGAGCTGCACTCGAGGGCCGCTTCCTGGAAGTCACCGGCGCGCAGGTCGCATCCGCCGAAGGAGATCTCCTCCAGGGGCGGGAGCCCGAGGGCCCGGAAGCGTTGCCCCTCGGTCAACAGGGATTCCGCGGGGAGCAGCTTCTCCTGAGCCGCGACCATTCCTACGATGCAGGCGCTACTGATCGTCCCACGCGCGCCGATGATCCAGATCTTCATTTAGTCGATGTCGCCCGCATCCGCCGAGCGAGAGAAAGTCAAAGCAGCACCCGTTCGGTTACCCCGAAGCGCGCCCACGGTTGCGAACAATCCGCGCGGGGCCGAGGTACGCGTGCGGCCCCTGTGGAGCTCGTCTCCAGGGGCCGCGTATTCTGGGTAAAGCCGGGAAGTGGCGGGCCTTAGCCCAGGCAGGATGATAGGCGTCGCGGCCGCGACGTGTCAACTCCCCGGAACGTGCCCTCCCACGGTTCGATTTCGGCGCACCGGCTGGCCCGCGCGGGGTACCGGCGTCAGCTCAGGAGCGCTTGACGTGCCGGGAGTACGCGTGAGGCACTGCCAGGCTCGCCGGCCGCGCCAGCGAGCGGCCGATCAGCCGTCCACCAGAGCCGGACCGACGAACTGCTGGACGATCTCCAGCACGAGCTTGGGCTCCGCCGGCTTTCGGATGAAGGCGTCGAACCCGATCTCCGCCGCCTTTGCCTCGTCGCTGCGCAGCGCATGTGCGGTGAGCGCGACGATTGGGATGACGGAAGTCGGCAGCTCGGACTTCAGCACCCGCGTCGCTTCCCATCCATCCATGACGGGGAGGGAGATGTCCATCAGGATCAGGTCGGGATCGGTCGTGCGCGCCATTTCGATGCCTGCCTGACCGTCGTGGGCCTCCAGGACGTCGTAACCGTGGTGCTCGAGAATCATCCGATAGATGATCCGGTTGTCCTCGTTGTCTTCGACGAGGAGCACCCGGCGGCGGTTTCGTTCCTCGGAAGTACTCATGAGTTCGGGCCGGTGCGGAAGATCTGGGCCATTCGGAATGTTGGCTAAGTACAGGCGCGCGGGCCGCCGCTGGAGCGCGCGTCGGGAGGGGGTAGACGCGTAGATCGTTCCACTCCGCCGGGAGTCGCCCGGCCGGCCCCTCCACGGCTCAGCCCCCCGCGCACGGACGGCCGTGTTCGGGGGGCTGAGGCGGGCGTCGCCGGCGCGACTCCAACCATGGGCGCTAGGCGCGCACTGCCCGAACGCTCCAGAGCGTCGTCGGGGCCCCGGGCGCGACGCGCTTGGGCACGACCGGGGTCATCTCGAAGTAACCGATGCTACGATCCGAGCCCAAACGCTCCAGGCTGCGCAGGATGCTGGCGACCTCATTGTCGCTACCCGTGTGGGAAAGGATCTCGCGCCTCAGAGTGTCGCGATCACTGGACGCGACGCGTGCTCGCGACACGGTGAAGATCTCTTTCATGTACGACTCCTGGTCCAGGTCCGATGGGGAACGCCGGAATGGCATGGAAGCAAGCTAACGGAACCCGCTCTCTCGGGATAGTCGGGCTGCCGGTCGCGCGGCCCCACACCTGCATCGGAACCCGGGCCGAACCATATGGATTCGCACGGCGCGGACCGCTAGCTTCCCGTCGCCGCGGTAGCGAACCGCTGCCCCATGAACCCCAAAGGAGCCGATCGATGAGAGAGCCGTTCACCCTAGAGCGCTCGTACGTAGCGGCGACCGATTGGTACTCGCTGAAGCGGGAGCTCTTCAACTACACCTCCAACGAGCACGAGGCATCCAGCATCCTACGGAGTTTGGAGAACCTGGCGAACGACGCGTCGATCACGCACTTCGAGATCACGCCGGAGCCGAATCCCTATCGCAACGTCTATCCCGGCGCGGCGGAGGCGATCTGGAAGGTGACGCCGGTACGGTGAGACGCCCCATCCTGAACGGCGCGAGAAAAGCCGCATCCACCGACCCGATGCGGCTTTGTTTCGTCCGGCCGACACCTCCCCGGGGGCTTCGCGACGCCCGAGCCGCTGACCATCGGTCCGGCGTCCGGCGCGAGGGTTGCAATGGCCTTCAAACCCCGCCGCGAGCCCATTTGCTTCGCTGCACCGCGATTGGCAAACGGAGGCGCATGAGCTTTTCCCTTCAGGATTTCGATTTAGCCGAGATGCTGCGCTGCGGGCGAGCCGTGCGCAACGCCGCCCAGGGCGCCGGCTCGATGGAGGCCGCCGCCGAGACGGTGGTGCGCTATCTGTTCGAGGAGTGCGTCGATCCGGCAACCGGTGACCCGGAATGCGCGCTGGTCCGCTTCTACACGACGCATCCGCATGGCGGGCTCCCGCGCGAGCTGCAGCGCTTCGCCCAGCGTATCGCTGGTGCCGAGGATCTCAGCCCGGACACGAGCTGCCTCGTACTGCTGGCGACCGCGGGGGAGCGGCCCGAGTGGAACTTCCGCCACGCATCGGCGCGGCACCAGGCGATTCCGCTCACGAGTGTGGAGATGATCGAGCAGGCGCCGATGATCGCCCAGCTGATCCTCGAGCTCGGGGCGGACATCCATGCTGTGGTTTCGCCCTCCACGGAGCCGGCCGAGGGGGTGGCGGGGAAGTCGTACAACGTGTTCTACGTGTCGGAGGCGCTGGGGAGCCCGTTTATTCCAGCGCAAGACGATTTCGTCCGCCGTTCGGCGTGCGCTCCGTGGTGGGGTTCGGGGGGCAGCTGTTCAGCGGAGCGCTCTACGCGGTGATCCTCTTCTCCAGGGTTCCGGTCCCGAGCGCGAGCGCGCAGCGCTTCCGGAACATCGCCCTGGACCTCAAAGTGGCGGTGTCGATGCTGGACGAGACCCAGACCTTCCGCACGATCCCCTTCCCCGACCCCGCCACCTGACCGCGGGGGCGAGCCCGACGCGAGCAGGCTTCACGCCCCGCTCAATCGATCCCCCGCTGCCACCGGTCCCACTTCATCCTGAGGTCGGCCGCAAGGCGGGTGGCGATCCGCTGGAAGTGCGAGGCATCCTGCGGCTGCCACCACCGCTCGGCGGTGATACGGGATTCGAACACCGGCCAGTTTGGCTTCCCCACTGCCGCACCCTCCGCACGGATGGTCCGCTCGTCACCCGTCACACCCACGCGAATCCCCCAGCGGTGGAGCTCCGCCAGGCTCGGATGCGACTGGAGGATCTCGCCGACCGCGTGCGCGGTGCGAAGGTAGCCTTCCGAGTCTGGAGGGGTCGGGAGCGGATCGATCACGTTCGTATGGTCGCAGGTCGGTGAGCCGCAGCGGCTCCGGATCGGCGCGCCGTTTCCGCGACGGCCAGCTTACCGCGCCAGCGATTCCGCGGGCAACCAGATCCGGGGCACGCCACCCGTTCGGTCCTACACCGCCGCCTGTCGGGTGAGTTGCTCGTAGGCCGGGATGGTCAGGAACTCGATGAACGTCTCGGAGAGCACCAGCTCGTCGAGCAGTGCCGAGGCCGCACGCAGGCGCCCCGCGTCGTGGCCAGCCGCGGCGAGGCGGGCCTCCTCCTCCTCGCGGATCGCGCGGTACCGCGCCGCGTCGACGGCTGTTCCGTCGTCGATGGTAGCGCCAAGGCGGACCCACTGCCAGAGCTGGGCGCGGGAGATCTCCGCCGTGGCCGCGTCCTCCATGAGGTTGTAGATCGCCACCGCCCCGAGCCCGCCCAGCCAGGCCTCCAGGTACTGGAGGGCCACGCTGATGTTGTTGAGCAGGCCCGCCTCCGTGATCTTGCCACCCTCAATGCGCACGTCGAGCAGCTGGTCGCCGGAGACGCGCAGGTCCTCACGAAGGCGATCCTTCTGGTGCGGCCGATCACCGAGCACCCTGTCGAACTCGGTGCGGGCGATGGGCGCCAGGTCCGGGTGGGCGATCCAGGTGCCGTCGAAGCCCTGCGACGCCTCCCGGTTCTTGTCCTCGCTGACCTTCTGCAGCGCGCGGGTGGTGATCTCCGGGTCGCGGCGGTTGGGGATGAAGGCCGCCATCCCGCCGATGGCGTGTGCACCACGGGTATGGCAGCTCCGCACGAGAAGCTCGGCGTACGCGCGCATGAAGGGCACCGCCATCGTGATCTGCGCGCGATCCGGGAGGACGAAGTCCCGCTGGGAAGAGAACTTCTTGATCATGCTGAAGATGTAGTCCCAGCGCCCGGCGTTGAGCCCCGCCATGTGCTCGCGCAGCTCGTAGAGGATCTCCTCCATCTCGAACGCGGCCAGGATGGTCTCGATCAGCACGGTCGCGCGGATGGAGCCTCGGGGAACGCCGAGCGCTTCCTGCGCGTGCACGAACACGTCGTTCCACAGCCGCGCCTCGAGGTGGCTCTCCAGCTTCGGCAGATAGAAATATGGGCCGGTCCCCCGGTCGAGCGCCTCGCGGGCGTTGTGGAAGAAGTACAGCCCGAAGTCGAAAAGGCTCGCCGAGATGGGCTCGCCGTCCACGTGCAGGTGATTCTCGGGAAGGTGCCATCCCCGGGGGCGAACCACGAGCGTGGCGAGCTCGTCCGCGAGCCGGTAGCTCTTCCCTTCCGGGCCGTTGAAGGAGAGGGTGCGGCGCACCGCCTCCTGAAGATTCCACTGGCCTTCGACCACGTTTTCCCAGGTAGGGCTGGTCGCGTCCTCCAGATCGGCCATGAAGACCTTCACGCCCGAGTTCAGAGCGTTGATGATCATCTTCCGGTCGACCGGCCCGGTAATCTCGACGCGTCGATCCTGAAGGTCGGCGGGCGCGGGCGCGACTTTCCAGTCGCCTTCGCGCACGGACCGGGTCTCCGGAAGGAAATCGGGGCGCGCGCCGGCGTCGAGGTCCCGCTGGCGCTCCACCCGCTTGGCGAGCAGACGCTGGCGCTGGGGGCCGAAGGTGCGCTGGAGGGTGGCGAGGAACTCGAGTGCCTCGGGCGTGAGCACCCGGTCGATGTTGACGGTGCGTGGACCGAATACCTCTACCCCTTTGCTTGTCGTCATTGATTGCGGCTGAGTGTAGGGTTTCCGGGCGCGATCCGCGTGGGCGGTCGCGCCGGATCAGAGGATCGAATCGAGCGGCTGCCCGCGGATCGAGGCGTCGACCACCTCCATCGGGTGCGCCAGCGGCACCGATTCGCCCATGCGCTCGAGGCTGGCGCGGATCTGCAGCAGGCACCCGGGGTTCGCGGTGACGAGCAGCTTCGCGCCTGTCTTGAGAATGTTCGCGGCCTTGCGCTCGCCGAGCTGGGCGGCGGGCTCCGGCTCCACCAGGTTGTAGATCCCGGCCGAACCACAGCAGATCTCGCTCTCCTGGATGTTGCGCAGCTCCATTCCGGGGATGGCGCGCAGCAGCTCGCGCGGCTGGGCCCGGATCCCCTGGCCGTGCGCGAGGTGGCAGGCGTCGTGGTACGCGGCGACCACCGGAAGCGGATGCCGTGGCGCAACGGGTCCCAGCTCGTGGATCAGCTCCGATGCATCGCGGACCTTCTTCGAGAAGGCGGCGGCGCGCTCGGCGTACTCGGGATCGTCACGGAGCAGGTGGCCGTACTCCTTCATCGCCGATCCGCATCCCGCAACGTTGGCGACGATGTTCTCGACGCCGGCGGCCTCGAAGGTATCGATGGTGCGCCTCGCGAACGCCATCCCCTCCTCCTCGCGGCCCGCGTGCAGCGAAAGGGCGCCACAGCATCCCTGCTTCGGGGCCACCACGTCGCATCCCTCCGCCGCGAGAACCCTGACGGTGGCCGCGTTCACGTGCGGAAAGAAGACGCGCTGCACGCATCCGGTCAGCAGTCCCACGACGCGCCGGCGGGTACCGGCGGCGGGCGTGAAGGGGGCGACCTTCGAGAGCGCGCCAGTCTTCGGCGGGTCCGGGGTCAGCTCTTCCAGCGTCTTCAGCCGGTCGGAAAGGAGCTTCTGGAGCCCGGAAGCACGGAACAGCCCGCGCAGCCCCAGCCGGTGGTACGGCTTCAGCCCGGCCGCGAGAACGCGGAGCCGGGCCGGGTACGGGAAGATCCGGAAGATCAGTTCGCGGAAGAGGCGGTCGCCGCGGGTCCGCTCGTACCTTCGCTCGACCTGCTGACGGGTCGCCTCGATCAGCTTCTCGTACTGCACGCCGCTGGGGCAGGCGGTGACGCAGGAAAGACAGCCGAGGCAGAGGTCGAAGTGGCGGACCATGGCGTCCGTCATGGGCTCCCCCTCGAGGCCCTCGCGCATCAGGTAGATCCGGCCGCGCGGCGAGTCCATCTCCTCGCCGAAGAGCAGATAGGTCGGGCAGGTCGGGAGACAGAAGCCACAGTGGACGCAGTCGTCGATCAGCTCCATGTCGGGCGGGTGATGATAGTCGAAGGCCGGGACGGTGATGTCCCCGCTCTCCGGCCGACCCGCGCCGACGGTCGCGCGGGCGGTCACCTCCTCGCTGGCGATCCCCACGTCCCCGACCAGATTCGGCGCGCCGCCCACCGTCGCGGCGTCGCCGCGCATGTGAGCCGGGGTGCCGGGCTTTCGACTTTCCACCATCAGATACCTCCCACGAACCTGCCTGGGTTGAGAACTCTTCCCGGATCGAACTGGTGCTTGACCCGCCGCATCAGATCGAGGGAGCTGCCGACGGGGCCCCAGACCTCGAGCTCGGCTCGTAAACGCGCCGGCGCGCTCTGCACGACCACGCTTCCCTCCCTCACCGCGGCACGGAGGTCGCCTACGATCCCCGTCGCGACTTCCGGCGCGTCGACCGGAAAGCCGACGTAGAGCACGCCGTTCGCCACGCTTCCTCGGATGCCGGGGCGAACGCCCCAGCGGGCCGCCGCCTGCGCGATCGAGTGCATCACGGCGGGCAGCTCCGCCGGGAGGTAGGTGACCTTGAGCCCCAGGCCACCGGACTGCCACGGCTGCGTGGTGGCTGCCGTCCAGCGCCCGTAGAACGTGTCCTCCAAAACCGTGGCGCCGACCAGGTCGCCCGCGCCTGCCGCCTGCGCCTCGACGCCCTGCTCGATCCCCTCGAAAAGGACCAGGATCCGCCGCGGCCCCTCATCCGGCCAGTCCATCTCGACGGCGGCGGGCACCAGCGTCGATCCCATGAGGCGCAGCACCGCGGCGCCCGCCGCATCCACCGAGTCGACGGCGATCTCCACCAGCCGCCGCGCCACCGGCCGCGGGTGCAGGCGGAAGGTCGCCTGCACGATCACACCCAGCGTACCCAGCGAACCCGTGAAGAGCTTGCCCAGGTCGTACCCG
>JAHWJV010000162.1 GCA_019348265.1 Gemmatimonadota bacterium | reverse complement strand
GGCACGCGGGAGATCGTCGCGACCCCCCACGTCAACGAGCGGTACTACATCGCCCCCTTCGACATCCCGGCCGCGGTGGCCGCCCTCAACGCCTCGCTCGTGCAGGAGCCCGAGAGCGTCTCCGGTGCCGAGATGGTCGGGGGCGCCGACAACTTCGCGGCCCAGGCGGCGCGCATCTGCCGACAGGCGGTCAGGCCCGATCACGTCTCGGTGCTGCTCGGCGGCAACGACGACGACCCGCGCCCGATCGCGACGCGAACGGCCGATGGCTCGACCTCGACGGAAGCCGCGGCACCGGGCGAAGCGGTCACGACCGAGCCCGCCGGCGATTCCATGGTCTCGTCCCAGCCGACTTCCGCCGGCACTCCGGCGGCAGCCCAGCGGCTGTCGAGCGCGGGCGGGGCGGTAGCACCGTCCCAAGGGGATCCCGCGGCACGGCCTGCCGTGACGACCCCCGCGCCGGCTCGCCAGAATCCCGCCGCCGCAGCCGCGAATTCTCCGACCTTCGTGAGGCGGACGGCACCCGCCCCCTCCACCACAGCGCTCGCAGCGCCGCCGGCCCCGGCGCGGGCCAGCGGAGGCTCCATACCCGCCCCGAGCGGCGCCGAGTTCCGCGAGAACCTGTCGCATCGCTGTCAGTCTCTCGCCAGCGCCAGCGAGGCGAGTGCCTGCCTGCAGCGCGACATGGCCGCGGCCGACTCGGAGCTGAACTCGGTCTACCGGAACGTGATGTCCCAGCTCGACCCGCAGCGACGCGAGGCGCTCCGAGAGAGCCAGAGGGCCTGGCTCCTCCGGTACGACCGGGTGATCACCTCGTACTACTCCACCTCGTGGGGCAACCACTCGCGCGTGGAGGTCCTCCCCTCGCAGATCCAGGCGCTGCGGGACCGGACGGCGTACCTGCGGAGCATCGCCGACGGCGGCTGAGCGGGGCTCTGGCGCTCTGCCTCTCGGCGGCTCACGCCAGGCCAACGGTGAGTGCGGGAGCTGAGCTAGCTGCCCCGCGCCAGAGAGCCCCGCCCCGCATGTGCGGCGCGGGGCTCCGGTCCGGATGCAGTACGCGGCTGGGGGACTGGGGCAGCTAAGCCAGCGTCATGGACATCTGCGCGGCGAGCCCGAGCGCGTGCTCGCTCCACCAGCCGACAGCGGTTGGCTCGGAATGGCACGCGCGCGGCCATCGCCGCTGGCGTTGACGTATGTGCCGCCATGGTGCAAGCTGTCGCTGTGCGCGATCCCGCGTCCCCGAAACTCAGCCAGGGTTCTCATGATCGTACCCGTCGAGCGAGCGACTGAGCACTCGAGGCCGCTGCTGCTCGTCATGTTCCTGGCGTTCGCGGCCGCGTGCGGCGAAGAAGAGCCGTCAGCCGAAGAGCAGAGGGAGCCGGAGCACTTCACTTCGCGCTCCGAGCTGGTGGCGAGCGTCTCCGGGCTGGAGACGCCGGAATCGGTGCGCTACGACCCCGTGGCGGACGCCTATTTCGTGTCGAACATCGTGGGAGGCCCAGGTACCCGGGACGGCGTGGGCTTCATCAGCGTCGTTGGCGCGGACGGGACGGTGCGCGAGCTCCGCTTCATCGATGGCGGGAAGAAAGGCGCGACGCTCAACGCGCCCAAGGGCATGGCGATCTCAGGGGACACTCTCTGGGTGGCGGACATAGACGTTCTGCGCGCGTTTCACCGCACCACAGGGGCGCCGCTGACCACCGTCGACCTGGTGCCGCACGGCGCCGTCTTCCTGAACGACGTCGTGGTCGGAGCCGACGGGGCGAAGTACGTGACAGACACCGGCCTCAGGTTCGACGCTGCGGGCGCCATGAGCCACGTAGGCCCGGACCGGATCTTCCGGATCGACGGAACGCTCGTTACCGTCGCCGCCGAGGGGGATGCTCTCGGGGCGCCGAACGGGATTGCCGCCGTGCCGAGCGGCGGATTCGTCCTCGCGCCGAACGGCATCCCCACTCTTCAGCGGTGGGCCGGGCCGGCGGGCGGCTCACCTGAGGTCCTGGCCGAGGGCCCTGGCAGCTACGACGGAGTCGAGGTCCTCGCGGATGGCCGACTGCTCGTCTCGAGCTGGGCGGACTCGACCGTGCACGAGGTGATCGAATCGGAGATGCGCCCGCTGATCCGCGGGGTGAACTCACCGGCGGACATCGGGGTGGATACGCGGCGCGGCAACGTCGCGATCCCCCTCTTCCTGGAGAACCGGATGGAGATCTGGTCGATACCCCCAGTACCCGCCGGAGACGAGGCGGGCGACTTACCGAAGTCCGCTGAATCGGCGGTGCCAGCTGCGCATTGAACCGACCGCTGAATTCGCCAAACGTGCCGTTCACCGACGGCGCGGAGGGTGCCGGCGCGGTCCACATCGATCGAGAAGGTGGAGAGCGGGTCCGCCGCCGTCGCGACGAAGGAGCCCTCCTCGAGGTACTCGCATTCCTCCGTGTTCCGGCCATCTTGGCGGCGGCCACCAAAGAACGGAAGTTGCGAGTGCGCGGGGCCACGGGGGGTATCCGACGGGGCGAGCTCGGCTGCTCGAAGACGGGGACCGACAGCGAGGGAGGTGGCCGGAGTGATGCTCGGCGGGGCATCGCCACGATCAGGACCGGCTAGATGAAGCAGGTGGCACTGGAAGGGGTCAAGGGGGCTGCGCCGGCAGGGGAGCGGAGTCTCACGCGCCGCTACGGAGCCGCCGTGCTCGCCAGCATCGCCGCGCTGGTGATCACCGCGTTGCTGCGCCCGTGGCTTGGCCAAACGATCTACCTGTTCTTCTTCCCGGCCGTGATGGTGAGCGCCTGGTACGGGGGAATCCTACCCGGCTGTCTGACCGCGGTGACGGGAGCGATCGCGGCTGACCTGCTCTTCCTGGACCCGGTCGGCAGCCTCGAAGTATCGAACCCGATCTCGCTGGCGACGGCGGGCGTGCTCCTGGTGACGGCCTGGCTGGTGAATGCGCTCGCCAGGGCCGTCGAGCAGGCGCGAGCGGAAGCCGAGCGACGCGCCGTTCAGGCGGAGGAGATGGCGCGGTCGCTCGAGGAGCAGGCGACGGAGCTGGAGGCGCAGGTCGAGACGAACCAGGCGCTCGTCGCCCGGCTCGGTCGCGCGAACGAGCGGCTGCAGAAAGCCGCGGTGCAGGCGCAGGCGGCGAGCCGGGCGAAGTCCGCCTTCCTGGCGACCATGAGCCACGAGCTGCGCACGCCGCTGAACGCGATCGACGGCTATGCGGAGCTGATCGAGATGGGCATCTACGGGAACCCGACCCCGGAGCAGGCGAACGCGGTAGCTCGCATTCGGGCGAGCCACCGGGTACTGCTCGCACTGATCGACCAGGTTCTCGACCAGGCGAAGATCGAGGCAGGGAAGCTGGAGCTCACGGTCCGGCCCGTGCCCATCGCGGAAGCGGTCGCTACCGCCTGCGGAATCGCGGAGCCGCTGGCGCGCGCCAGGGGGATCCGACTGCGCCGCAACGCAGTCGACCCCCGCCACACCGCCCACGCGGACGCCGTCCGCCTGGAGCAGATCCTGATCAATCTGACGACGAACGCGGTGAAGTTCACCGCGCCGGGCGGAGAGATAGCGATCGGAAGCGCGGCGGAGGGCGGTCGAGTGCGGATCGACGTGAGCGACACCGGCGCGGGGATTCCGGAAGACAAGCTCGAGTCGATCTTCGAACCGTTCTACCAGCTCGATCAGAGCTCGACTCGCGTGGAGGGCGGCGCCGGGCTGGGGCTCACCATCAGCCGCGACCTGGCCCGGGCCATGGCCGGCGACATCTCGGTCTCGAGCGAGCTCGGTCGCGGCTCGATTTTCACCGTAACGTTGCCGCTCGCGGACCCCGCGGCGAGCGCGCCGCCAGCGAGCTGACGCACCAAGCAACGCGACCGCATGCGAGTAAGGACTCCTCCTGGCCGCTCTCCTGCTCGCGCCTCCCGTCGCACTCATCTTGCTCGTGACACAGCCCATGCGCACCGGTGTCGTCCGTCCTGCCGGCGAGTCCGTCTCACCGGCGCGCCTGGAAGCGCACGTGAGGGCGCTCGCCGAGAATTTCCGACCCCGCGACTACTCCAACCCCGAGAACCTGGATCGCGCCGCGGCCTACATTGCCCAGCACTTCCGTCAGGGGACGACGCGGGTGAACGACCAGCCCTTCCAGGCCGACGGCGTGACTTACCGCAACGTAATCGCCTCCTTCGGCCCCGAGACAGGCGAACGGATCGTGGTCGGTGCCCACTACGACGCGGCGGGTCCCTTTCCCGGCGCCGACGACAACGCGAGCGGCGTCGGCGGGTTGCTCGAGCTCGCGCGTCTGCTCTCCGCCACCACACCCGCGATGCGTGTCGATCTGGTCGCCTATCCGCTGGAGGAGCCGCCGCATTTCCGGACGCCCCACATGGGGAGCAGCGTCCATGCCCGGCCTCTCCGCTCGGGGGGTGTTCGCGTCCGCGCGATGATCTCGCTCGAGATGATCGGCTATTTCACCGACGCGCCGCAGAGCCAGGGCTTCCCCCTCCCTCTCCTGCGACTCTTCTACCCGACCACGGGCAGCTTCATCACCGTGGTGGGCCGCCTCGGCGACGCATCGGTGGTGCGGCGTGTGAAGCGGGCGATGCGCCGCACCTCGGCGCTGCCGGTGCATTCGATCAACGCCCCGCGCGCCGTCCCCGGGATCGACTTCTCGGACCACGCGAGCTACTGGGCGCAGGGCTACCCGGCTCTCATGATCACCGACACCGCCTTCTACCGCAATCCGCACTACCACTCCGCCCGCGACACGCCGGACACCCTGGATTACGAGAGGATGGCGATGGTCATGGAGGGCGTGCACGGCGCGGTTCTGCAGCTGATGTAACCGCGGTGGGCGCGCTTGCGGAGCTGACACCGCGGTTGACCCTCGCGCACCGAAAGCTGAGCCGACGGCCCGCAACGCACGACCCCACCGCGCGGCTCGCGCGGTGGGGTCGGCTGCTGCCCGGGGCTGGAGAGCCCGTATGCTATGGCTTCTGCAGCCAGAAGGTATATGCTCCGCTCCCGCTGTACGCGTACACCTGCCAGCGATAATACCCCGCGCTGCCGAAGTAGGTGATCTGCTCGGTGGAAGTGGCGCTCTCCGCGTACGCTACGATGGCCCACCGGTAGCCGTTCCACCGCTGGAGGTACAGGTCGAAATCCGTACCGGACGGCCCCTGCAGCCAGCCCTTGTGGTAGCCGCCGGCGCTGCTGTAGTAGTAGGTCCCGTTCGGCTGATAATCGAAGTATCCGGCGCCGCTCAGGCTCCCGGCGAACGCCGTGCACGACGAGCAGGGCGCGGCGCTTCCGCCGCCGCCACCCTCCGCCGTCAGTCCCGAGTAAAGCAGCTTGTTGGGCGAGCCGGTACCGGCGCCCGTCACCTTGCCCGTCGTGGCGGAGCCGGTGATCGCGCTCGCCACCGTCGCCGGAGCCGCGCCGGGGTTCCCCTGCAGGTAGAGCGCGGCCACGCCTGCTACGTGCGGGGTAGCCATCGAGGTCCCGCTGATCGTGTTCGTCGCAGTGCTCCCGGTGTGCCACGCGGAGGTGATGCTGGAGCCGGCCGCGAAGAGGTCGAGGCAGCTCCCGTAGTTGGAATAGCTCGCCCGCGCGTCCGCGGACGTGGTGGCACCGACGGTGATCGCTTCCGCCGTGCGTGCCGGGGAGTAGTTACAGGCGTCGAGGTTGTCGTTCCCGGCGGCAACGGCGAAGGTCACCCCCGCCGAAATGGACTTCCGCACCGCGTCGTCCAGTGCGGCCGAGGCGCCACCCCCCAGGCTCATGTTCGCCACCGCCGGCGGCACGCGATTCGCCGTCACCCAGTCGATCCCTGCGATCACGCCCGAGTTGGTCACGCTCCCATTCGCGTCGAGCACCCGCACCGCCACCAGCTTCACGCCCTTCGCCACGCCGTAAGTGGTGCCGCCCACAGTGCCCGCCACGTGCGTCCCGTGCCCGTTGCAGTCGCTGGTTCCGCGGCCGTCGCCGACCGCGGTGTAGCCGCCGCTGACGCGGCCGCCGAAGTCCGTGTGCGTCGAGCGGATGCCGGTGTCGACGATGTAGGCGCGCACGCCCGTGCCGTCGGCGGCGTAGCTGTACGAGCCGCTCAGCGGAAGCAGTCGCTGGTCGCTGCGGTCGAGCCCCCAGGTCGCGTTTGTCTGCGTCGTCACCGCCTGCACCGTCCGGTCCTGCTCGATGTACAGCACGTTCGGGTTCCGCTCCAGCCCGGCGATCGCCTGCTCCGACAGCCGCGCGGCAAAACCCTTCAGCGCGTGCGAGTAGCTGTGCAGCAGCGAGCCGCCGTACGCCGCGACCAGCTGCCGCGCCAGCCCCGGGGCGTCACTCACGCCCTTCCGGAAGACGACGATGTACTGCCCCGGGATCGGCCGCCCCCCCGTACCCTGCGGCGCGGCGGCTGGCGCGGCACCGGACGGGTCCAGCGGAAGGGTCTGCGACCGGTCGGTACATGCGCTCAGGGCGACGGAAGCCGCCAGCAGCGCCGCGGAAATTCTTTTCATGCGGGGTTCCTTCCGAGGTGGGGACAAAGCTCCCGGCGAGGATCGTCCGGGCGGAGAACAGCGGGACACTGCGGGTGCGGTGGGCGCACCGCGGGCACAGGGGAATGGTAACGTTATGTCACCAACGTGCCCCCAAGGTAAACGGATGATTGGAACCGCACGATCCTGCGCGCCTCCGCCGAAGGGCGGGCCCCGCTGGGCGCCGTGACACCGCGTGCCCGGCGCGCCGATCTGCAACGCACGAAGGGCCCCCAGCTCGCGCCGGAGACCCTTCGTCCCCTCACCACCCCACCCCACCCTGCTTACCGCACCCGCTAAACGCTGTATCCTCTCCTCACCACCCCATACGGCCCCGCATCGCGACTTTCGTCGCGGAGAGGATACAGCGCATAGATCAGCCGCACTCGCTGTAACCGCACGAGTGGCACTTCATGCATCCCTCCGCGAACTCGAGCTGGCTCGAGCAATCGGGGCAGGTGCCGATGAAGTTCTCACCCGGATCGTAGTTTCCGAAGGGGAGCTCGAGGGACGCGTCCGTGGTCGGGAACGTGCCGGGTGCCGCGTCGAGGTTCACCGCCTCCGGAATGAGCTCCTGCTGGACGCCCGCCTTCTCCTGCATCCGCGCGCCGATCGCCTGCGCGATCGCGTCCGGCACGGAGAGCACCTTGTTCTGCCCGAATCCGATCGCCCGGTCGGAGGAGATGCCGCGGAGCTGTCCATGGATCTCGGAGATGGGGACGCCGAAGCGCAGCGCCAGCGAGATCAGCCGCCCGATGGCCTCCACGTCGGCCATGGCTACCGAGCCCGCCTTGCCCAGCGTGGCGAACACCTCGAACTCGTGCCCTTCGCGGTCCTCGTTGATGGTGACGAACACGTCGCCCAGCGGCGAGTTCATCTTGCGGGTGGTGCCCTTGAGCACGTTGGGCCGCTTGCGCTTGTGCCGGCGCGCCTGGGTGGCAACCTGCTCGGCCTGGCTCAGCTCGCTGCGCAGGCGCGCCATCTCGCGCTCCAGCTTGGCGATGCGCTCCGCCTGCTCCGCCGCCTTCGCGCCGATCTCGGCAGCCTTGGCCACGTCCTCGGCCTGCTGCGCCGGGGTCTTGGTGGCACCCGTCGAAAGCACCTGCCCGTCGCGGCTGCCGTCGCGGTAGACGGTCACGCCCTTGGTGCCC
>JAHWJV010000161.1 GCA_019348265.1 Gemmatimonadota bacterium | reverse complement strand
TATCTGCACGGCTCCCGTTCATCCCTCGAGGGCGCGGCTCGGGCGGCAGAAATCGCCGACACGGCCGCCAGAGCAGATGCCCCGCCCGTGCTTCTGAGACGGCCGGGGCTTCGTTCATGCGGAGCGCAACTCAGACCGGTCTGAGGGCCCGGTTGTTGCCCCGTGAGCTGATCCGGAGCGGCGTTACGTCCCATCCAGAGGAACCATATGGCACGTTACAAGATGCGGCAGCGGCTCATCTCGATCGGGGAGGACTACACGATCGAGGACGAGCACGGGAGGCCGGCGTTCAAGGTCGACGGCAAGGTGATGAGGATTCGCGAGACTTTCGTCATCACCGACCCGAACGGGAAGGAAGTCGCCACCATCCGCGAGAAGAAGATCGCCATCCGCGACACGATGAACATCCTGCGGAACGGCGCGACGATCGCGACCGTCCGCAAGGCACTGATCTCTCCGCTTCGCGACAAGTTCGTCGTCGACGTCAGCGGCGGTCCGGACCTCGAGGTGAAGGGCTCGATCCTGGAGCACGAGTACGAGGTGGAGCGCGGAGGCGACACCATCGCCACGATCTCCAAGCGCTGGTTCACCATCCGCGACACGTACGGCATCGAGACGGCGGAGGGGGAGGACGACGCTCTGCTGCTCGCCATCGCCGTGGCGGTCGACGAGATGGCCCATGACCCTGGCGAGCAGGGGAAAGGCTGAGCGGCCGCGCCGGTGTCGCGGGACCGCCGCGCATCCGCTTACGCCAGTGACAGTTAGCCCAGGCGAGAGGCGGTCCTCGAGCCGTGATTCAGGCGCGCCTGGTTGACAAGGTTTGTGGAACGTTGTTTGCGAAGCCCCGTCGCCCCCGCATCGAGGCGGGAGTTGTACATCACACGCAGGAGGGACCATGTTCGACAAGCTCTTCAACGGCGGCGATCAGGACGAGAACGACGCGGCGTATCAGGAGCGTCAGCTCCGCATCCGCGAGCGGATGCAGGCCCACGGCGTCACGGAAGAGGAGGCGACCCGTCTCGTGCTGTCCGAGGAGGAACTCACCGTGGGGAAGCGGGCGATGCAAGCGGGTGAGGTCGAGGTCAGCAAGCGCGTCGAGACGGAGCGCGTGCAGCAGCCGGTGACTCTCCGGCACGACGAGGTAGAGGTCGAGCGCCGCCCGATCACCGACGGGTTCGCGGCCGCGGGGGCGACGATCGGTGAGAGCGAGGAAGTGCGCATTCCGCTGCACGCCGAGCAAGCCGTCGTAGAGAAGCACATCGTCCCGAAGGAAGAGGTGGTCGTCCGCACCCGGGAGGTCGCGGAGACCGAGATGGTGGAGGCCGACCTCCGCAAGGAGCGCGCGGACGTTCACCGCGAAGGTGCGGTTCGCGAGACCGATCATCTCCGTACCGATCCGGCGCTTGGTCGGAACGACCAGCTCAGCTGAGGCCGTAGCGAAAACAACGAGCCCGGAGCGCTGCTCCGGGCCCGTTTTACTATGTCGCACTCCGCAGAGGCCGGCGTCACTCCACCGACTGGCTTTCGCCGGGGAACTGCGGGTCCCCAGCGCGGCGGATGTCCGCCACCTCTCTTCGCACGCTCTCCTCGAGCACCTGCTCCTCCACGAGCTGACGCTTCCGGATCACGAGTTCCTCGCGCGCGACGAGCCGCTTCTCTACGACGAGCTCCTCCTGGAGCAGCGGGATGTAGGTCACGTCGCCCTCGACGCGCGGCTCGAAGCCCATGCCGGGCGGGAGCGGGCGACGCTCGACGACGACATCCTCGCGCATCAAGGGAATGCTCTGGCGGACCTGGTCGACCTCGACGCGCTTCCCGACCACGACCTCCCCCGCATCGACCGTCCGCTTCCCGATCTCCAGCTCCTCCTCGAACAGCGTCAGCCGCACGTCTCGGGACACCGCTTCCGCCACGACTGGCTGCGGCGTGACGATGACGGTATCGTCCTGACGCACTTCCGGCTCCGGCCGTTCTCCGTAGGGCGGGAGCAGCGCGACGTCGGTCCAGGAGAGTGAGCGTAGATGGATCTGCCGCCCGGGCGGGTCGAGGCGAGCCTCTTCCGCGGGGACCAGGACACGGTATGCGGCTGTGCCGAGGCTGGAGTTGCCGCTCAGCTCGACGATGAACGCGTGCACTTCCGCGGTCCGGGTGTCGATGAGGAGGTCGCAGACCTGCCCCGTCTGGATCCCGTTCGCCGCGATGACCGCCCACCCGCGCGCGTCCGGCTGGTCCTTCGCGGTGCCGAAATCGAGCTCGCTGAGCGGGACCACCAGATCGTTCGTGTCGTTTTCCATTCTCCATCCCCTGATGTGCGGAAAATCACGCCGCACGTGGCGTGACCGCGGAGCCCCGACCCCACGCAATCGTCATTCCCGATCCGGGGTTCAGCCAGGATCCGGAAAACCGGCCGGCCGGGTGCGCCCGAGCGCTCGGTGACTCTCCGCGGCCCGCATCTTGAAATGGAGGGCCGCAGCAGCAATGGGGTAGTGGTGGTTCGCTGGATAACACCAAGCGAGTGACATGGTTGATCATCGCCGGATCGCATACCGCCTGGAGCGCAAGCTCCGTGGAGAGCGACGCAGCACCGACCGCGGGGAGGGGCGGCGTCGTACCGACTATGAGCCGAACCGCGGCTGGAAGCCGGCAGTGGTCATCGCGCTGGTGATCGCGATCGCCGACTGGACGGTGAAGTGGCTCGTGATCCAGCGCGTGCCGCTCGACACCATCCAGGTGGTCATCGAATACCGCCTCGCTCTCTGGCACGTCCGCAACCCCGCAATGATCCTGGGCCTCTACGGGAGCCTTCCGCTGGAAGCCCGCATCGCCATCGCTGCGGTCTCTGGCCTGCTGGGAATGGTGCTGCTGTTCGAGGTGGTGAGCCGCGGCCACAGGCTCGCGCCCGAACGGCGCAAGTGGGCGTGGCTTTTCGTGGGACTCGCCTCCGGCGGCATGATGGGCAATCTGGGCGAGCGCATCGTGCACTGGGGCGTGACGGACTACCTCTCGATCGGCTGGGGCGATCTCTGGCTCCCGCCGGGCAACATCGCGGATCTCGCGATCTTCCTCTCTCTGCCGGTAGCCGTCCTCGTGGTTCTCTTCGAGCTTCAGGCACGCGCGCAGCGGCTCACCGACCGGCGTGACAACAAGTCCGTCCCGACGGATACCCCGCGCTCCTCGGCCCTCGGCGCGTAGCTACGCCAAGGGTGGCGACCACGGTGGGCGTGTCGCTATTTTAGGACACGCCCACTTCTCATTCGATCGGAGACGCTCTTTGCAGGCCAAGCGCGACAAGCTGGTTCGGCTCCTCCGCGACTACGAGTCGCTGGTGATCGGCTACAGCGGCGGCGTCGACTCGGTTTTCCTCGCCAAGATCGCCGTCGACGTGCTCGGTCGCGAGCGGGTGCTCGCGGTCACTGGTAGAAGCGAGAGCCTCGCGTCGTGGATGCGGGGAACGGCCCGCGAGGTCGCCGAGCGCTTCGAGATCCCGTGGTTGGAGATCGACACGGACGAAGTCAGCAATCCGCGCTACGCCGCGAACCCCTCCAACCGCTGCTACTTCTGCAAGTCCGAATTATGGGGGAAACTGGTCGAGGTCGCCCGAGAGCGGGGGCTGGCCACGGTCGCGGACGGCTCCAACGCGGACGACGTCGGGGACCACCGGCCCGGTGCCATCGCGGCGGACGAGAACAGTGTCCGGTCGCCGCTGCTCGAGGCAGGGCTGACCAAGGCGGACATCCGCGCCTGGTCCCGCGAGCTCGGCCTTCCCACCTGGGACCAGCCGGCTGCGCCCTGTCTGGCCTCCCGGATCCCGTACGGTCTCGCGGTGACATCCGAGCGACTCAGGCGCATCGAGCAGGCGGAGCTCGCATTGCGCGCCCTGGGGTTCCGCGACTTTCGCGTCCGCTACCACGAAGACACGGCGCGCCTGGAGATTCACCCCCGTGAGATCGACGGGGCCGTGCGCGGGTACGCTCGGATACGAGACGCCGTACGAGCCGCCGGCTTCGCGACCGTCGCGCTGGATGTCGAGGGGTACCGGCGCGGGTCCCTCAACGAGGCGCTTGCACCGTCGGCCCTGGTTCAGCTGGGAGCCCGATGAATGAGGTAGCGGTGACGCTAGAGCGCTGCGAGGCCGCGGCTCGCGTGCTCCGAGCCGCGGGACTCAGCGGAGCCGGCGTGGCTGCCGCCGGCCCGGAAGCGGAGATCGCCGTCGTGCGCGTCGCTGTGACGGAATGGTCCAGGCTCCTGCACCCGGATGCGGCGGCGCTCGTAGCCGCCCTGAAGGCGGAGGGCTTCCGGCATGTAGCTCTGGACCTCGATGTCGACCCGCCGGGTGAATGACGGGCTTCGTCTACCTCGACTACGCCGCCACGGCGGCGCTACGGCCGTCGGAAGTCGTTGACGCCGTAGCCGGGTACCTGCGCGACGTCGGGGCGACGCCGGGTCGCGCCGCCCATGGGCGATCGGTAGCCGCCGGCCGGGTTCTCTTCCAGTGCAGACGCGCGCTGGCGCAGCTTTTCGGGATCGAGGGCGATCCGGGTCGCATCGCCTTTCAGCTGAACGCTACACACGCGCTCAACGCGGCTCTGTTCGGCCTCCTGCGTCCGGGCGACGCGGTGGTCCGGACGGAATACGATCACAACTCCGTCAGGCGCCCTGTCTCGCTGCTGAAGGCGCGCGGAGTGGAAGAGCGGGTGCTCAGCGGCCGGCCGGATGGCGGGGTCGATCTGGACGAGGCGCGCACGCTGCTCGCTGGGGATGGCCACGCCGCGCGCCTGCTGGTCTTCCCGCATGCGTCCAACGTGCTGGGCACCATTCTGCCGGCGCGACCGCTCTCGGATCTCGCGCACGAAGTCGGCGCCGTGGTCCTGGCAGACGCCGCGCAGACGGCGGGACAGGTGCCTCTGGACGTCGCCGAGCTGGGCGTGGATCTGCTTGCGTTCACCGGGCACAAGGGGCTCCTTGGGCCGCAGGGCACCGGGGGACTGTGGGTCCGCGACGGGCTGGAGCTGCAGGTCGGGATCGCCGGAGGTACGGGCGGCGATTCGCTGCCGCTGGAGATGCCCACCGCGTACCCGGACCGGCTGGAGGCGGGTACGCAGAACGGTCCGGGGATCGCGGGGCTCCTCGCCGGCGTCACCTGGCTGATGGAGCGCGGGATCCCGGCACTCAGGGAGCGCGAGCTCGCCCTTAAAGCGGACCTCATCCGCGCGCTCGGTGGCATCCCGGGGCTGCGGCTGCGCTCACCCGCCGGGCCGGACGGCGTGTCGATCGTCACCGTGACCAGCGATCGGATAGCTCCGGCGGAGATGGCTTCGCGGCTGGACAGCGAACACGGCGTGCTGACCCGGGCCGGCCTGCACTGCGCGCCGGAGGCGCACCGGGTTCTGGGGACGCTCGAGACGGGCGCCGTTCGGTTCTCGCTCGGGTGGGCGACGACCGGGGATGACATACAACAGGCGGCGCGCGCGGTCGCGGTGCTCAGCGGGGGAGAATGAGTCGATCCAGAGGCGGGGCGGCATTGGGGGTGTTGGCGCTCGTCGTGGCGCTGCTCGGAGCGAGCTGGTGGTTCCGCGATGACATCCTGCGGCTGGTCGGGCGGGAGAAGGAGCCGGTCGAAGTCTCACCGGAGGCTGCCGCCATCGCCCAGGCGAAGATCGCCAGGCTCCGCTCCGGCGGCGAGACGGCACGGCTGTCCTCCGTCGAGGTGTCGAGCCTGCTGCGCTACGGCGGACCCGCATTGCTGACCGGCCGGGTACACGACCCGAGCGTGGAGTTCGTGTCCGACTCCGTCCGGGTCAGTGGGACCATCGCGACCCGCGACCTCCCCTCTCATCCCGAGCTGGACCGCATCCGCCCACTGCTCCCCGACAGCTCAGAGGTCGCGATCTCCGGCACGCTGGGCGAGCTGCCCTCCGGCCGGGTCGCGGTGGAGATCGACGAAGTGACGTTCGCCGGAATCCCTATCCCCGAGCGCTACTACCCCGACGTCCTGGCGCGCTTCGGACGACGGGACGAGCCCGGCCTCGGCGAAGCGGCGATCGCCGTTTCCCTGCCGCAGGGTGTCGGCGGCGCCCGCGTAGAGGACGGCTACCTCATCCTCACTCCTCCTTAGGCCCGCCCATGGCTCGCATCCTGGTCGTCGACGATGAGGAGGGGATCCGTCGAGTTCTCAGCCAGCTCCTGGAATATGAGGATCACGAAGTGCGCTCCGCTGGGAGCGCCGCGGAGTGCCTCGCCCTCTATCCCGAGTTCCGTCCCGACCTGACCTTCCTCGACGTGAAGATGGCGCGGATGGACGGGTTGGAGGCGCTGACTCGAATTCGCGAGATCGACCCGAACGCGCTGGTCGTGATGATCAGCGGACACGGCACCATCGACACCGCCGTAGACGCCACCCGCAGGGGTGCGTACGACTTCCTGGAGAAGCCGCTCGACACCGATCGCATCCTCCTCCTGCTCCGGAACGCGCTGCAGCAGCGCGGGCTGCTGGAGGAGAACGCGCGCCTCCGCGGCGAGGTGCAGAGCCGGTTCGAGATCGTCGGCCGCAGCTTCGCGATCCGGCAGGTGCTCGAGAGGGTCGAGCGCGTCGCTCCGACGGACGCGCGGGTGCTGATCACCGGGGAGAACGGGACGGGCAAGGAGTTGATCGCCCGCGCGCTGCATCGGCTCTCCCCCCGCGCCGGTGAGACGTTCGTCGAAGTGAACTGCGCGGCCATTCCCACTGAGCTGATCGAGTCCGAGCTCTTCGGGCACGTGAAAGGATCGTTCACGGGTGCCCATGAAGACCGTGCTGGAAAGTTCGAGATGGCGGACGGCGGCACGCTCTTCCTCGACGAGATCGGCGAGCTGCCGCTGAACCTGCAAGTGAAGCTTTTGCGCGTCTTGCAGGAGGAGACGATCCGCCGCCTCGGCGACACCAAAGACGTGAGGGTCGACGTGCGCATCATCACGGCGACGCACCGCGACTTGGCCGCGGAGACCAAGGCGGGGAGGTTCCGCGAAGACCTCTATTACCGAATCAACGTCCTGCCGATCACGATCCCGCCGCTCCGCGCGCGCAAGGAGGACGTGAACCTCCTCATCGATCACTTCATCACGCGCAACAACGCGCGCCTCGGCACGCAGATCCGCGGCCTGACGCCGGACGCGCGGAAGCTCTTGCTCGAGTACGCGTGGCCGGGCAACGTGCGCGAGCTGCGCAACGTGCTGGAGCGGGCCCTGGTGCTGGCGTCGGGCGCCGAGCGCATCGACCTGGAGCACCTGCCCGAGCCGCTTCGCGCCCGGGGCGCCCCACGGGCCAACCGCGAGGACGCCGAGATCCTTTCCCTGGCGCAGGTGGAGCAGCGGCACATCGAACGCGCGCTGTACCTGCTGAACGGCAACCGCACCGCCGCGGCGGAAAAGCTGGGCATTTCGCGAAGCACACTGCACACGAAAATCGCGCAGCACGGCCTGGAGAACACGGGACGGACGTGACGCTGCGAGAGGCTCCCGCCGCATCCCACCGCTGCCGACCGCGTCCACCGCCGGAGCGGACTCGCTCGTCGTGCTGTCGAGCCGCAGTCCCTCGCTCCGGACGGGATCTCGAACACATCGGAAACGACGGGGTTGGGCTTGAGGTTTGCGTCGCCGGGCGGGAACTGCTCGTTCACCCTCGGCGCCAAGCCTGATGAGTGCACGAACCTCATTCGGCCGCGTATTGGCGA
>JAHWJV010000160.1 GCA_019348265.1 Gemmatimonadota bacterium | reverse complement strand
GCCGATGGCCAACACGCCGGTGGCGCCGCCCTCGTCGTTCCACGTCCGTCGCTGCCGCGAGGGCGACCTCGCGCGGGTGATGGAGATCGAGGTCGCGAGCTTCTCGTTGCCGTGGAAGGAGCAGACCTTTCGCGGGTTGCTGAAGCGCACCGACAGCGACCTGCTGGTTGCCGAGCTGGACGGCGACGTGGTGGGCTACGCCGCCGCGTGGACGGTGCTGGACCAGGCCGAGCTGGGCAACGTGGCCGTGGCTCCCGAGGCGCGCGGCGCGGGAGTGGGCGGCGCGCTGGTGGATGCCGTGGTGGACCACGTGCGCGACCGTGGCGCGGCGGAGCTGTTCCTGGAGGTGCGCGTTTCCAACGAGGCGGCCAAGTCCGTCTACCGCCAGCGCGGCTTCACCGGCGTGGGCCGCCGCCGCTCGTACTACTCGCATCCCACCGAGGACGCGCTGGTGATGCGGCTGCGCATTCAATCGTTTGCTTGACACGCATCCGGCGCCCCTTTATCATGGCGCTTTCGCGTCCACTCTGTTCACTTGAAATCCTGAGGAGGGAGCCGTGGCCCGCAGCCTGAACAAGGCCATTCTGATCGGAAACCTGGGGCAGGACCCCGAAATCCGCACCATTCCCAGCGGTGCGCGCGTCGCGCAGTTCTCGGTGGCCACGACTCGCCGGTGGAACGGGCGCGACGGGCAGCAGCAGGAAAAGACCGAGTGGCACCGGATCGTGGTGTGGGAAAAGCTCGTCGACATCGTGGAGCGGTGGGTCAAGAAGGGCGACCGCATCTACGTGGAGGGCGAGATCGAGTACCGGCAGTACGAGGACAAGGACGGCGTCACCAAGTACATGACCGAAATCCGCGCCCGCGAGATCATTCTCCTGGGCAGCCGTGAGGGCGGAGACCGCGAGTCGGGCGGCGGCGGCGGCGGGTACGGTGGTGGCGGAGGCGGAGGTGGTGGTGGGTACGGCGGCGGCGGCGGCCGTTCCGGTGGTGGCGGGGGCGGAGGCGGTGCCCCGCGCGGCGGCGGTGGGGCGGGTGGCGGTGGTGGACGCGGCGGGGCCGGCTCCGGCGGGGCGGGCGGTCGCGACTACGACGACTTCCAGGCTCCGCCGTTCGAGGACGACGACGACCTGCCGTTCTAGAACGTGCCCTTTCTGTCGTGTTCATTCATGCAGGGCAGCCGGAAGCGACGTGCTGACACTGCATGACACTAGAGCGGGGGCAGGGTGCCGATGGCACCCTGCCCCCGTGTTCACGTATGCGATGATAGGGTTCTGCCGCTCGCGACGCCGCGCTGGATTTCGTGCGGGCCCTGCTCTCCGAGACGGCGGCGGACGCGGTTCACGGCTGTGCCCGCCGCGAGCTGCTGGCGACGTTCCGGCGAGTTCGCCAAGACCTGGTGCCAGCTACGCGTGCTCGGAGACGGAACGCGCCGCGTTGTTGATTGCCTCGCGCGAAGCGATGCATTAGATTTTTTCAGTTGCGGAAGATGCGCTTCGAGAACGCAAGCACAAGCGGAAGCAAAATGGCAAAGAACCCGCGGAAGGGTGGCAAGGGCAAAGGACGCCAGCCATCTGGCGAAACAGGAGCGACAAGACCCGTACGAGTGTTCTCGGCCGCGAAGCGCGCCAAGCACGCAGTACGCCGGTATGCGTACTCCGGTACAGGCCACCCCGAGCGCAACACTTTCGGTGTCCCGCAGCTGGATGCCGAAAGCGCGGCGCTGGAGGCTCGCGTCGCCAACATAATCCGCGCGTCGATCAAGAGCATGGACGACGATGCGCGCCGCAGGGCGATCGCGTCGCCCACGCCGGCGGGAACCATCGCCGAAGTCGTGAGTGCCGCTCCAGACGTGGGGTTGCCCGGAGAGTCTGCACACGCGCGTGCGCTGGCCCGCGGGGCGGCACTCAAGCAGCGGATGTTGATGCAGGCTGGTGGCGCGCTGACATCAGGCCAGGTCGCCGCAGTCCTGGGGCTCACCGCTCAAGGGGTGAAAAGCCGCGCCGAGAGGAGGAAGCTGCTTTCCGTCCCGCTGTCCGGGGGAAAGTGGGGCTTCCCCGCGCTGCAGTTCGCCGGGAACGACGTGCGTCCGGGGATTCCCGAAGTCGTCTCGGAGGCGGGTCGCAGGGAGATGGGTGCCTGGTACCTGCTCTCCCTGCTGCTGGAGCCGGCACCGGAACACGACACGATGCTGGAGGCGCTCGCGGATCCGGCGATCCGGGGAGGCTTCATCGCTCGTCTCCGTACTTATGGGGAGCAGCAGGCGTCCTGACCCATGGCGATCCCCGTTCGTCCGCGTCCGCGGACGGTAGTTCTCCCCCCCGGCACGGTGCTCTGGCGCGTTCACCCGCGTGCGTACGGGCCGGTCTACTTCGGCCGTGAGCCCACGGGCCGGTTCAACGCGCCTGCGGGAGAGTTCGGCGTGTGGTACGCGGGAGCTTCCTCGGCCGTCTCCCTTCTCGAAGCGCTCGTGCGCAACGCCTCCAACCGCGTGGTGGAGCAGTCGGCGCTGAACGCGCGCGTCCTCTCGTCGCTCGTCTCCCAGCAGGAACTCCGTCTGTTCCAGTTCGAGGGCCCGGGCCTGGCGCACTTGGGTGTCGGAGCTGAGCGTGCCCATGGCGAACCCTATGACGAATGCCAGCAGCTGGCGCTCGATGTGTGGAGCGCCCTCCCGGCGGTTGACGGAATTCAGTATCGCTCCCGGTGGGACACCAGCCAGATCTGCTACGCGATCTTCGAACGGGCAGCCGCAAAGATTGGCCGGGGACGCGGAACGCAGGCCCTTGGGGATGTAGCTGTCTGGGCGCCCCTGCTGGATCCGTACGAGATCAGCGTGCTGTAGGCCCAGGCACAGTCTCTCCCACGACCGGCGCGCGCGATGCGCGGCGGTACCTCACCACGGGTCGGCGTTGTGCTTGGTCACGTAGCCAACCGCCCCGGCATCCAGCACGGGCATCAGGTCCTCGGCCTCGGGGTGCACCGTCAGCACCAGCACCCGGCGGAGGCGGGCGACGGTCGGATCGGGGGAGATGCGCTAATGGCGGCGTCGCACCCCCGCGGAGGCGCACTTCGAAGTGCACCGCGCAGTGAGAGAGGCGGAACCCGGCCCGCCGTCCTGCCCTCACCGGAGCGACATTAGGTATCGCTCCGTCTCCGGGGCGAAGCGGCCCACGATTTCCGGGTGCTCACGGTACAGGGAGATGTACTGGAGAAAGAACTCGACGGGTCGTTGCTGGAGCAGGCGGCCGATGCACTCAGGTCCACAGTGACGCTCGATCGCCTTCGCCATCTGGAAGCCGAGGGCATAGAACCGAGGGTTGCTCATGAAGCCTCGGTCGAGAACCTCGCGCCAGGTGATCTCATTGCGGCCCACCTGCTGAATCGTGGTGTCGAAGAGCGCGAAGTTCTCACGCACGCGCGCGGGCTCGGCATCTTTACGGAAGCGCTCGCGCATGCGCGCGATCTCGGGGCCGCCGCCGCCGAACCTTCCCGGGTCTGACACCAGATCGGCAGTGCCCTCGCCGACCACCGCCGCCAGCGGCCACGATCAGACGGATTATTCCTTCTCGCAGTGCCCACGGTGCGGATCTGTGTGGGTCACGTACAAGGATTCCGGGGCAGGGGGACACGGCACTTTTTATACGTGTCTCACCGCCTCTCTCATCTAAGCTGTGCCGGAGCGGGAGGAGCGCCGTCCACATCTGTGGGTTCTCTGAAATCTGTCGCGGTTTTTCTCTAAACTCTGGCGCGCCAGGCGGAGTCAAGCTGCCTCTGCGGTGGCGTCTTGTGTGAGTTCGTCCTTGTGGTTGCGGGTGCGGTACGAGCGTCCCCGGAGCACGTAGTGAGTGCCGCGCTCCAGGAGGCGGTCGAGGATGGCCTCGGCGAGATCCGCATCATTGCAGCACCTACCCGAGCGCCGCCAGAGGCTTGTTGGTGGTGACGATGGTGGAGCGGCGCTTCAGGTGGCGGATGCTGACGACGCGGAAGAGCACGTTGGCGGCGTCGGCGGCGTAGCTCTGGTAGCCGAGTTCGTCGATGACGAGGACGTGCGGGTGCACGTAGGGCTCCAGCGCCGCCTCCAGCCGCCCCGTGAGCGCGGCGTGGGAGAGCGCGCCAATCAGTTCGTCGGCGGAGGTGAAGAAGGCCTCGAATCCGTTCTGGATGGCGCGGTACGCGACGGCGACGGCCAGGTGCGTCTTGCCGCGCCCGGGCGGGCCGGAGAAGATGGCGAGCGGCCGTCGGCGACGAGCTCGGGACCGAGCAGGGTGCCCAGCATCTGCACGCGGACCGAGGTCTGGCTCGTGGACCGCTCTCCGAGCATGGGCTCGCCGCGGTGTACCTGGAGCGCTGCCATCGCCACGCGGCCGCGCCTCCGCACGCCGAGTGGGTCGGCGCCCACCAACTGGTGCCCAAGTAAGCGCTGGATACTGCTGTTCACTAACCATGGTCCAACAAGGGTGCGGCAGGCATGACTACCGTGTACGCAGATGAGCTCACCTGCAAAGTGTCTGGCGCCACCGACATTAGAGGATGGGAGTTCCGCGCAGACAGTTCCGGATACCAAAACCCCGCTGCGGGTGGTACACCGTTCAGGGGGATCGAATGGAAGGGTCGGGTGGTATTGAGCGGCACTGTCACGGTGAACGTCCGTACGGGGGGCGTTAAGATGCGACTACACGTCCAGGGCATCGCACTCATTCTCACCATCACGGCGGCGATAACGCCGGGACGGTCACTTGAAGCGCAAACGGAGAGGCAGGATCCTCACGTTCGCAACGACTGCCGCCTCGCGGCCCAGGTGTTGGAGACCGGTCATCCCGCTCCGCACTACGAATGGGCACTGGAGTTCATCTCGAAGTGCGAAGAAACCGGTGCGCCGGTGCTGGCGGCGCTTTGGCGGCGCGCAGCCGACACCGAACGCCTCGACCGCCTATCCATGTCCAGCTACTTGCTTCGGGATGCACGGATCACGGATGCCGTAACCGAGGCCGCCCAGAACCGTGCGCTCCCGCGCCTCGTCCGGCTCAACGCCATTCGCGTTCTTGCCGGGCACGCTGTGCCGGAATACAACCTCTCCATACGTGACCTACTCCGCCGGGAGAATGAATTCTCAATAATACCTTTCCCGAGCGTTGACCACATAAGGGTGCGGAACGGGGAACGCCCGGTCGATCAGGCCGCCATTCGCGGCATCGTAGAAGCGCTGGGACCTATCAGGAACGATCCTGACGCAGACGTTGCAGCGGCGGCGACGCGAACCCGCCGCCAGATTTGTTCGCGTCTCGGTTGGCAGGACTGCAACCAAAGGAGGTAAGGCCGGGGTCATGTCCACACCCCCGCTACGGCCGGCGAGTGGGGGGTTTGCCCCCCCCCCGAGCCCGCCGTCCGAATTTTTTTGCGCGGGGACGACCCTCCGGGTTTTTCTGACGCGGCGGCAGCACGCGTCCGGTGCCGAATACTTCGGACACGATCGCCCGAGTTGAGGGCCACCCCACAGGCTGGGCCGGTGCCCCGTGCGTCGCCTTTCGGGGTAGGTCGCTGAGGCGCACTTGTGGCTCGCGTCCTTCCGTCCCTGCGGTCACGAGCTTGCCCTCCCGAATCAGCCGCCGCAGATGTGCGCGCGTGAACCCGGCCGTCGGCGGAAAGGAGGTCACCCGGGTGCGTTGGGGCTATCCCGATGCCGCCGACCGCCACCGCGGCACCGGCGCACGAGGTCCATCGCACCCGGTGAGCTTTCGTGGGTTGCCTAATGGGCGCGTTCTATGACCTGCTATCTCTAGAGGGTGAGATACGTCCTGATTGAATCATTTCTGACAGGAATCCCCATGAGAGCTATTAACGCCGCCATCGTGATGGCCAAGGTTGGGCTGATCGCGATCGCCGCGCCTGTGCTGGCTCAGGATTCAGCCCAGGTGTCGCCCAACCGCTTCGTGACCCTGTACGAGGACCCTAACGTCACCGTCACCGTCGACGCCCGGTCCTTCCAACGCGACGTAGAGCCCGGCGTCCACGTCGGTTGGTTTTTCCAGACCCACACTGAGCCGGTGGCGCAGTTCCGGTCCTACGACTCGGTACGCTATCAGAGCAAGGTCGACTGCAATCAGCGGCGCGGGCAGATACTTATGCAGCGGTTCACACTTCGAGGCTCCCTCGTGTGGACTGATAATCGACCTGCGGCGTGGACCACTCCAGAGCCAGGTACCGTATCGGAAGCCGTGATCGACAATCTATGCAGCGCGCTCTCGTAGCTGACGCGTTCCTCGGCGTGTTGCACAAACGATCGGTTTCGCGGCTCCCTCCCCGGGAGCCGTTTTCATTGAGGTTGCCCGCTGCAAAACCCTATCGCATTATCCGTGAGTTGTGCGATGGGATTTCGCACGTTGCTCTCCCTCCCCAAGTAGCCAAATGAATATCGGATACGCGCGGGTGAGCACCGACGGCCAAGACCTGGGCGCCCAGCTCGCGGCCCTGGAGGCGGCGAAGTGCGGCCGCACTTTCCAAGGCGAGGCGAGCGGCGGCCGGTGGCCGCGGGTGTTCAAACGTCCAGCTGACCACGATTTCCCCGCGCCTCGCGGACGCCTCAGCCGAGGCGGCGAGCTGAGCGGCCCCAGAAAAAGGAAGGGCCAGGCCGGCCCCCGAGGGGGCCGCCTGGCCGCGTCAGCGTGAGACACGCTTTTACTCCTTGATGGACTTCCCGAAATTGAAGCTAAACCGCACGTGGTCGCGGAACAGCCACAGCACTCCCACCAGCACCCCAAAGGGCTCGGCCTCCGTCATAACGAGCTGAACAAGTTCCATCCTAATCACCCCCCTTCGATGTTTGATGTGTCCGACAGAATGAAGGATACGGGTCCTGGGCTGAATCCAAGAAACAGCGATTCGGACCCCTCCACGCTTTTAAGTCCTCGCGAATGACCCCGGAACGCAGGGGCGCGAAGCCACGGGCGCACGCCCGCCACTATTAAGTAGAACGAGGCGGTCCGAAACGCAGCGCGGGTTAAGGATCGAAAGGGGGCGGAAGGAGATCGCGCCGCCGGCGGCGCTCGATGTGGATCCGCGACTTTAGAAACTTAGGAGACGGAGAGCGATGAACACGGACGGCGTGTAGTCCGCCGGGTCCTACACTCACCCACGATGCAGCGAGCGATGGCAAATAAGAAGGCGCTGATGATTCAGCGCACCCAAGAGTATCTTGAACTGCACCGGGCCAGCCCGGCGGAGCATCCGCTGAACGTTGAGGCCGTCGCGGCATTCGTGCCCGTGTCGCGGCGCCTGTTCTATAAGGACGATGCGGACATCGCTGCTCTGCTTGATCTGATCCGGCCGGTGCAGGCGCACGCGCCGGCGACGTCGGCGGTTCGGGGCCCGGAGGAAGGGGCGGGAGATCTCTCAGACGATGTTCTACAGCACGAGATCTCGCGCATTGTCGCCCGCGCGGTGTGGGCGATGCAGCGTTTCGTCGGCCACCACAAGGACCCGCGTGGTGCGGGGGAAGCAGCGCTTGCCGCCCACGACTTGGATGAGGCCATAGGGGCACTGACTGGATGCCAGCGCGACCTCAGGCCGCTCGCCGCCGAGCAGCTTCACGACAGCGACACCGAGCTGGGCGATGAGCAGCACCTGCAGCCCGAGCAGCCCCTGCAGCAGCGCGCGACCTGGCTGGCGGTCCAGCGCCGCGAGCACCCCGGCGAACGCCGCGAGAACCAGCGACACCACCACGAGCACGGTCGCCA
>JAHWJV010000015.1 GCA_019348265.1 Gemmatimonadota bacterium | reverse complement strand
CTCTTCCGATCTGCCGTCATCGCGTCCTTTCCGAGCGCGACCGCCCGGATCCACTCGCCGCGTATCCCAGCGGTTGCGCTCAGACCGACACTAGAGAAAGCGATCAGGCGCTGGTCCGCTGCCGCCGTGGCGCTATTCAGAACCTTCAGATATGCTGCTTCTGCCCGGTCCAGATCGCCAAACTCCGTGAGGAGTGTGCCTTCTAGCTGCAGCAGGCGTCGGTGTAGCTGGTCAGAGCCCGGACGGCGACAGCCGTGTTTAAGTTCAAGCACGAGCCGGCTCGCTTCTGCTAAATGGCAGAGGTGATAATGGGCGAGCGCGAGCCGAAGGCCGAGTTCTGGCTCAGCCATGAGATCTTCGCTGGAATAATTTGCAAGAAGGCGGAGCGTCGCGTCATACTGCTTGTTGGCGGCGAACTCTGCGACGTTCACCAACAACTCCGTCCGCTCCTCTAAGCTCAGCATACTCACTACTCCGTTTGACTGAGTAGTGAGTACAGGTGCTTTCGGCTGATACCGAGCGCCTTCGCGGCCTGGCTCTTGTTTCCACCGCACCAATCCGTCATCGCGCGGGCGGCGGCTTGCTCGATCCGCGACATCGGCGCGGGGAATGGGATAGCTGCGGTAGCCGGTGCCGGTGTGACGTTCTGGCCGGCGAAAAGCTCCGTCACATCGAGGTCGCCATCTCCGAGGAGAACCGCGCGCTCGATGGCGTTGCGGAGCTCGCGCACGTTGCCCGGCCAGGAGTGCGCGAGCAGCACCCGGCGGATGTCGGGTGTCAGGGTGAGGTGTGGCACCTGGTATTCGACGCCGAACCGTTCGAGGAAGTGGGTGGCAAGCACGAGGATGTCGTCCCCGCGGTTCCGCAGCGCCGGCAGCTCGAGCGGAACCACGTTGAGGCGGTAATACAGGTCCTGCCTGAATCGCTTCTCCTGCACCGCCGCGGCGAGGTTCACGTGCGTCGCCGCGACGATCCGCACGTCCACCTCGTGGTCTCGGACGCTTCCGAGCCGCCGTACGCGCCTCTCCTCGATCACACGCAGCAGCTTTCCCTGCAGGTTGAGCGACAGGTCGCCGATCTCGTCCAGGAAGAGCGTGCCGCCGTCCGCCGCCTCGAGCAGCCCCGGCTTGGGGGTTTTCGCGTCGGTGAACGCGCCCGCCTCGTACCCGAAGAGCTCCGCCTCCAGCAGGTTCTCCGGCAGGGCCGTGCAGTTGATCTCCACGAACGGCTTCGGCGCCCGCGGGCCGTTGTAGTGGATCGCGCGCGCGAGCAGTTCCTTCCCCGTCCCCGTCTCCCCGGTGATCAGCACTGTCGCGCCCGGCCGCGGGATCACCTTGGCCGCGCGGCCGAGCGCCGCCAGCAGCACCGGACTACGGCCCAGCAGCCGGGAAAAGTCGTAGCGCTCGCGCTGCGCAGCGGCGAGCTCACGAGCGTTCGCGGCTGCGAGCACGTGCTCCACGCGTTCCACCATCCACGACCGCAGCATCCCGAGGTCGTCGGGCAGCGCGTAGTACCCACACGCACCGGCCCGCAGCAGGGAGATGGCCACCCGGTAGTCCGTTTCCACGCCCGTCACGGCGACATCGGTCGCGCAACGCGCGTGTAGCTCGTCGATCAGGGGGATTGCGTCCGTTTCGGCGCCGGCTGCGGAGATCAGCACGCCAGAGAGGCCGTCGAGGCGGCCAAGGTCGGTGACCGACGCGCCGCTGATCAGCCGGGCACCCGCCGAAGGCACCAGCTTCGGCCAGAGGTCGACGAACGAATCCGAGAGTGATAGGACGGCGAAGTCGGGGGACATGAACGCAGGGCGCGGGCGGAGGAACCGCGAGGGTATCGCGCCGCCAATATAAGAGACATTCGGCGCGCCCGACAACCCTGTTCCCCAGGACGCCACACTGCCACCGGGAGAGACACCAAGGGCGGGACCGAAGCACGAGCGATGGTTCGTATAAGTATATGTATGCCAACAGTTTGCGGCTCACCGGGCCAAGCTTGCTAGGACGGAATGTCACTTGCGATTCTCCATCCCCGACGGCGCAGATTCCGGGCGTGCGGTCGTGCTCCTGCCCTCCTCCAGGAGCCCTCCAACGGGAAGCATCTACGTCCCGCCACCGCATCCGCCCGCCGGCACGGCCGCACGCCGGGATCCCGCCGAAACGACGCCGTTCGGACCGGCTACTGATGCGCGCCGAGCCGGGCATCCTCAGCCCCACCCGGCGCAGAGCTTCACGGCCGCCACTTCGCCCACCCGCTCGGAAGGGATTCATCATGATGGCCCCGGCACCCGCACCCCTGCTCCAGCGTCCCTCTTCGGTAGGGAGCTCCGTCCAACAGTCCGGCTCGCGCGGCGCGGATCAGGCCATCGCGCTCCTCCGGCCCCCCTACGAGCGGTTCGAGCACCAGATCGGCTGGTCTTCTCTGGACGGCCGGCCGACCATTCCCGGGCTGATCGCGGGGATTCAGCTCGACCGGCCGGTCGAGAGCTACGCCGAGCTGGATACAGCCATTCTCCGCCTTCGACAGCGCTCGCCCGCGACCCCGGTCATCCTCCTTCTGAATCTCCCCGCCGAAGACGGTCTCTTCGTCGCCGGGCACGCCGCCCGGAGTGGGGTGCGCGCGGTGGTCTGGGCTGGCCAGCCTCTGCGGGAGGCACTGCGGAAGCCGCTCACGGCGAGCTCCACACTCGCGGAAGACGTGATCGAGTGGCTGAATCTGTACGGCGTGCGCCTGTCGCCGCTCGTCTCCAGCCTCATCCTGCAGATCGTGTCGATGGCGCCGCACCACGACAGTCTCACCGAGCTTCTCAGCGTGGTGGGGACACCGGAAACGAGCGCCCGGTTCCGCATGAACAAGAAGCGGCTGCCTCCGCCGAGCCGGTGGTACCAGGCGGCGCGCGCGCTGCACGCGGCTCTGCGGATCCAGGGCGAGCCACAGACCTGCCTGATGCGTCTGGCGCACACCCTCGGCTACGCTGACCACTCGGCCTTGAGCCAGCTGGTGTACCGCGCGTTCGGAGTTCGACCCGGGGTGGTTCGTGGGACCCTGGGATGGGAATGGCTGATGGAGCGCTGGCTGCGGTCGCAGCGGATCGCGCCCTCACCGCCTCCAGCCGACACGCGCACTCCGCGAGGGTGATCGCACCAGCGCTCTCGCGCTGGCTGCTGCGCCGCGGAGAAGAGGCCGATCCCCCGTCCGGGAGCGCCGAATAGGCGTGTGGTCACGTTCACGATCACGGGCGGGACCTGAGTACTCAGCTTCCGCTCCGCTCATGGACCGCTGGGTTCGGGGTCCCCCCGGCGGTCGGCGTCCCGAGACACCTCCTTCACCAGCCGCCCCGTGTCGCCTCCCGACCCTTCCGCTCGGATGCTGGCTTCGCCGCGCCGCACAAGCCGTGGCGCTCGTGCTCGTCTGGCGACTGCAGGTCCCCGGGGCTTCCGCGCAGTCGCCGGCGTCGACGCCGGCCACGCTCACCATCAACACCACCGTCTCTGGCGCGGGATGAGGCCGGCGTGTCGCACGACCAGCAGTCCACCGTGGTCACCAGGCAGACGGCCAACCCTTACCGGCCCGGCTCACCGTGACCACGGCCGCGACTCCCGGTCGTTACACGCCTTGGCGCGCACGCGGCACCCGAGCATCTTCACCCTGCATGGCCATGCATAACGTCCGATCGTCGTCAAAGACGGAAACCTCAAACAGGAGACTTGACCATGAACACGGTGCTTGCTTACCACGTGGAGGAGCTCGGCGCTACGGATCGCGAGGGGATCACCGGCGGGAACCCGGTAACGCTCGCACTGGCGCTCGGCTCGGCGTTCGTGTGGGGAGTGAAGTGGGGGTACAACGTCGCGGGGCCGTGGCTGGTCGAAAACACCTGACCCGGAACCGCGCCCGGCCACGGAGGTGCACATGCCAGCTCCCGTACGTTTCAGGGAGATCTACGCACGGTCGCCGGTGCTCTTCACCGTCGCGCTCGTCCTAGCGGGAGTGCTTGGACTGTACTGGGGGTACCGGTACGTCGGCCCGTTTCTCGTCGGGTAGTCACATCCAATCCAGAGAGGCACCATGCTCGCGCTGAACATGCAGAGTAGCCCGGGTCTCGGAAGCATTCGCGAGATCGACGGCCTCGAGCTGCTCGCCGAGATCGAGATGAAGGGGGTCGTGGGTGGGACGATGTTCGGCGCTGCGCTGTGGGTAGCCGCCGGGCTCGGCGGTGCGCTCGCTGTCGGTGTCGTCGTCGGCGCCTGTATCTACATTTTCACGAGCTAGAGAAACTCGGACGGGCCCGGGGCGCCCCCGAGGTGGAGCGCTCCGGGCGCGGAACGTCAGACCGGGGCGCTGCTCGCTGCCTCTACTTCGATTCCGCGCGCCTGCAGAATCCGCTCGACCGCCTCACCGATCTTGTTGTTCGGCGTGGAGGCGCCTGCGGTGAGCCCGATGGTGAGCGGCCCGGTCGGGAGCCAGCCCTCCGCCTCTGCTTCCGGCGCGCTCGCCGGTGCACCCGCGGGCTTGAAGCGAATGGTGTTCGCGTCGGGGTCGATCCGGTCGGCGTCGGCCACGTGGTACGTCACCGTCTTCCGGGCGCAGATCACCGCGAGATGGTTGGTGTTGGAGGAGTTGTACCCACCGATCACGAGCATCACGTCGGGAGGGCCAGCGGGATCGTCGATCATTGCGAGCACCGCGTCCTGCCGCTCCTGGGTGGCGGAGCAGATGGTATCATACGAGCGAAAGTGACTCGCCAGGTCGAAGCCCGGCTCGCCACCGTGCGCTCGCTCGAGCGAGCGCCCCACCTGCGCCGCGATCGCCAGAGACTCGCCCGCGAGCATCGTGGTCTGGTTGGCGCACCCGATTCGCTCGAGGTGCAGGTCCGGGTCGAAGCCTGGCGACGACTTGTCGCGGAAGTGCGCGAGAAATGCCTCGCGGCTCAGCGCGTGCGGCGCCTTCTCTATGTAGTCCATCACGAGCTGAGCCTCCTCTTCGTCGTAAACGACGAGGTAGCTGCCCCCGGGATGGCGGAACACCTGGCTCGCGGTGGCCTTCGTCTCTTCGTGATAGTACTTGCCGTGCACCAGCGCCGTGAAGCCGTCGCGCGCATACTGGTCCACCCGCTTCCAGACGTTGAGCACGCTGCCGCAGGTCGTGTCCACCACGGAGCAGCCGATTGCCTGTAACCGCTCGAAGTCTTCCAGCGTGACACCAAAGGCCGGCAGGATGACCACGTCCTCGGGAGCGATTACGGAGAAGTCGAACTTCCCCTTCCAATCACCCTCGGTGGCCGGGTAGAGGAAGGAGATGCCCATCTCCCGCAGCCGGTCATTGACGTGCGGGTTGTGGATGATCTCACCCACCAGGAGGATCCGCCGGTCGGGGAACTGCGCGCGGGTCTGGTACGCATAGTCCACCGCGCGGTCGACCCCATAGCAGAAGCCGAACGATTCAGCGAGGCGGATCGTCACGCGGCGATTACCCTCGCCGAACGATTCCACGTTCCCGGCGGCCCGCAGGCGGGTCACGAAGTCGCTGTGATACGCCGCCTGGACGGCCGGCTCTACCGCTTTGCTGAGGCCGAACCCGCGGCGGAAATAAGTCGATTCCATAGGAAATAACATACTTTCTCGGCTTTGCGGCCGCGCGCTTCGCCAGAGCATCAACGGTAACCAGAGCCCTCTGCGCGGGCAACCCGAAGGCGGGCGGGTGAGCGCGGGCGGAGCCGGTGCCGGGAACCCTCAGCGCGGCTACGGTTCGGGCTACGGTTCGGGCACTTGGCGACCGCCGCGCCGCCTGGCTATCTTCATGCATACCCCGCCGGATGGCGGATGATTTGTCCGGCTGAAGGAATGGCGCGCGTTCGCGCGCGGACCCGGGATCTGGGAGTACTGCCGTGGCGCCGAAAGTGGGAAAAAGACTAGGTGGGCATCCGCCCCGCCGCTCCAGCCGCTGGTTGCGACAGAGTCGGGAGCCGGTGAAAGACGATCAACACCTCGGGATCCTGGTGGTGCTCGCGGTAGGCCTGTTCGTGATCGGCGGAGTGGCCGGGTTCGGCTGGGCGGTAGACCGGCAGGTGCGCGGCGGGGTGATCGAGCAGAAGGCGCTTGCGGAGCGGCGTCCCGACTGGGTTTACCTCCGCAACATTCCGCGGCACGTCACGGATGCATTCATAGCCGTAGGGCAGCCGTCCCTCTTGGCGCGCGGTGACCTTCGCCCAGAGGCCGACGGCCGAACGCTCGCGCGTGAGCTGGTGCACCAGGTGCACCTCCTGCCGAATTCGCTCAGCGGCGAAGCGCGGGAGATGGTCATGGGACCTGTGCTGGAAAAGCGCGTCCCCAGTGACGAGCTGGTCGAGCTGTACGTGAACCGGGTTTATCTAGGCAAGGCGCAGGGCGCCCCGGTGTACGGCCTCTTTCACGCTGCCCGTGAGTATTTCGGGAAAGCACCGAACCAGCTGACTCTCGGAGAGGCGGCTACCCTGGCGGGGTTGCTGCTCCCTCCGCGGATCGAGGATCCCAAAACGCGACTGGGGGCGCTCGGACCTCGCCGCAACGAGGTCCTCCAGGTGCTACTCCGCGGCAACCTCATCAGCGAGGCGCAATATCACGCCGCCGTGGCCGAGCCGCTGGGCTTTCAGCCGGGGCTCGATCAAATGCCTTTCTCCCGACCCGCCACCTGGGGGGAGCGCCCGCCGGTTATCCGGCTTCCGCCGAATCTGCGGCCGGTTCCTGACGATTCAACGGCGACGGATCAGGGGGCGTGACGGGGACCGAGAGGTGGGCCTGGACGAGCTCCCAGGCCCCCTCGCTCAACTCGTAGACACCGGTGATCCGAACGCCCACCGCGGCGGTATCTCCCTCCGCAGCGAGCACCGCGTGGAACCACGCGACGTTCGCTCTCGGCCCCACGTTCACCACCACGTCGCGCGTCACAACCCGCCCCGGCTGAGCCGCGAGACTGTCCAGTGCAGCGACCATCTGCTGCTGCCCCCGCCCCTCGCCGTTAGCGAGCCCGGGCACGACTACGAACACCTCGCGCGCCGGCGCGAGCGCCACCAGCGCGTCCGCTGAGTTCCGGCGCCCGAGCGCCTGCCCCATCGCCAGCACGCGAGCACGCACCTCCGACTCGGCCTCCGAGCGTCCCGCTTCAGCCGTGCCCGGGCGGTCGATGTAGTCGCCCGGCGTCTGCTCGATCTTGCAGCCGGCCAGAAGCAGCAGCGTCCCGAGCGCGGTACCGCGTAAGACTTTCAAATAGTCTCCAGAGTGGGGCGTGAGCGAAGCCATACCAAGATGAACCGCGCCCCCGGCAAGTTCAACCCCGAAAGGGACAGAGGCTTCAGTCTTCAATTCAGTCTTCAGTCGTAGGTCTTCAGTCTTCCGACTGCGGGCGATTGAGCCGGAGCTAGACGCTCTCGAACCATTCTCTGATCACGTGAGCGGTGATGCTTGTTGCTGGCCGCTCCTATTTGGCCCCGGCCAGGAAACGACTGGAGTCTGCGAACTGACGACTGAAGACTGACGACTGAAGACTGACGACTTATGATCGCTGTCTCTCCGCCTCCGCAATCCTTGACGATTTTGGCTTGTTTCGCCATCGTCCAGCGTACCCTTACGACACGAGTGAATGATCTGGTTCGGCAATCTCAATCGCATCCTGGCCTCGCCGGCACCTGATGGGTTCGGCCCGCTTCCCGAGAGGAAGCGCATGCTGAACGCACTCGAGCGCGTCGCAGAGCGTGCGCCTCAGCTTTCCGGAGGAGCCCTGCTGGAGGCGCTCGCGGAGACGGGCTGGGTGGATCGAGAGACGGCGGCTCGGCTGCTGCCCACCTTCGACTACTTCGACGCCGACCGTCACTTCTCCGATTATCTCCGGAAGCTCTCGTTCCGCGGGCATTCGGCCGCGGAGGAGTTTCGACAGGGAGTACGGCAGGTTGTGGAAGAGGTGGTGGGGCACGGACAGGTCGATGAAGTCGGACCGCAACGCGGGGTGCGCTTCCAGCGCGATCAGTACGAGGGCGTGGTGCTCGCGTATCCGGAGGTTTCCTTCACGATCGGCGGCCCGACGCGCGCGGCGATCGACGCGGCCATCCAGGAGATGCCAGACACGCTGCTGGTCGTCGCGCGCAACTTCGACCAGCACGCAGCCGACCAGCTCGCAGGGGTGCTCGCTGGGACCGGTGTCCCCGGCACCCTCGTCACCGTCAATCTCCTGCTCGGGATTCGCGCCATCACCCTCCGGTACCAACCCTCGGTCGACCGGGTGATCGGGGTCCTCGGTACCGGCCGCCCGCTTCGCTCCGCCGACATCGCGCGCCTCGGAGACCGATAAGGTTTTGGATGGTCGACGGCGCTCGTCAACGATTCAGAATCCAAAGTTTCCTTCAGTCTCCTCGCCGATCGAGAGCAGCTCGAACTGTTCCGTGGCGAGCGGCTCCTCCGCATCTCCTTCCGGAGTGTCGTCTCCTCCGTCCTCGTCTCGTTCTTCCTTTTCGCCGACTCGGGTCACGTCGACGAGCCTGTCGCCGGGGTGCAGCTCGATCACCGACGTCCCCTGTGCGCCGCGCGGCAGCGGCGGGAGGTCGTCGCCTATGAGCCGTGCCGTGTGGCCGCTGGCGGAGATGAGCATCAGGTCGTCCCCGGGCTGAAGCTCTCTCGCGGCCACTAGCGGTCCGGTCTTGGCGCTGACGGTGGTCGCCGGCGTCCCCAATCCTCCACGCTTCTGCACGGGGAAGTCCGTCAGCTCCGTGCGCTTCGCGAACCCTCGCGTCGTGACGGTGCACAGCGCCGCGTCCCGTCGGACGACCACCATCCCCGCCAGACGATCCCCGGCGCGCAACTTGATCCCGGCCACGCCCTGCGTCGCTCGGCCCATCGGCGGAACGTCGGCTTCCTGAAAGCGAATCGCGCGGCCACTCTCGCTGACCAGAACCACGTCCGCGTTCCCATCGGAGAGCTGGACGTCGATCAGCCGGTCCCCCTCCCGAAGGCTGATGGCGATCACGCCTCCCACGCGCGGATGCGAGAACTCCGCGACTTCGGTCCGCTTCACCGTTCCATCGCCCGTGGCGAAAACGAGTATTCCCTTCTCCAGGTCCTTCAGGAGGAGCATCGAGACGATTCGCGTGGTCCTCGCCAGCCCCAGGAGCTGGTGCAGCGACTTCCCTCGGGAGGTACGGCCCGCCTCGGGAATGTCCCCGACGGCCAGCCAGAGCGCGCGGCCGTCATCGGTGAAGAACATCAGGGTGTCCATGGTGGTCGCCACGAACACGTGCTCGAGGTAATCGTTCTCGTACCGCTCCATCCCGGCGAGCGCTTTCCCGGAGCTCACCCGGCGGCGGTAAAGCACCATCGGGATCTGCTTGATGAAGCCGAGACGGCTGGCGGTGACCACCACGTCCTCCTGCGCCTCGATGCCCTCCAGCGCGATGACACCGGTCTCCTCCAGGATGACCGTCCTCCTGGCATCGCCGTATCGTTCCAGGAGCTCCTCCAGCTCGCGCCTCACTTCGGCGATCTGGCGTTCCGGGCTCGCCAGGATCGCCTCCAGCTCGCGAATCCGCTCGCGCAGCTCGGCCAGACGGTCGCGCAGCGCCTTCGCCTCGAGCTGGGTCAGCCGGTAGAGCCGCATCTGCAGGATCGCCTCGGCCTGGCGCTCGCTCAGCTTGAACTCCTGACGAAGCTTCTCACCCGCGCTCTCCCGGGTCCGCGCGGCGCGGATGATCTTCACCACCCGGTCGATGCTCTTCAGCGCGATCAACAACCCTTCCAGCACGTGCGCCTCGTCCCGCGCCTTCCCCACCTCCCACTCGGCGCGCCGGCACACGACCTCCACCCTGTGGTCCCGGTAGCGCTCGAGTAGCTCCTTCAGCGAGAACTCGCGCGGCACGCCGTGCTCCAGCGCCAGCATGATCACCCCGAAGGTGCTCTGGAGCTGCGTCCACTTGTACAGCGCGCCGATCACCTTATCCGCGTTCGCGCCGCGCTTCAGCTCGATGACGATCCGGATCCCGTCCCTATCCGACTCGTCGCGCAGATCCGAGATGTCGGTGACCTTCTCCTTCTTGGCCAGGTCGACGATCTGTTCGATGATGCGCGTCTTCGTCGTCGCATAGGGGATCTCCGTCACCACCAGCTGTTCGCGCCCACCTCGCCGCGTTTCCTTGCACACCCGCGCCCGCATCACCACCCTGCCGCGGCCCGTACGATAAGCGTCGCGGATCCCCTGCGTGCCCACGATCAATCCGCCGGTGGGGAAGTCGGGACCGGGAACGATCCGCATCAGATCATCGACAGCGCACTCCGGGTTGTCGAGCAGGTGAATGGCGGCGGTCACCACCTCGCGAAGGTTGTGCGGCGGAACGTTCGTGCTCATCCCCACCGCGATTCCGGAGGACCCGTTGATCAGCAGGTTCGGCAGCTTGGAAGGAAGAACGATCGGCTCGACGAGGCGATCGTCGTAGTTCGGCGTGAAGTCGACCGTATCCTTGTCGATGTCCGCGAGCATCTCCCCGGCGATCGCGGCGAGCTTCGCTTCGGTGTAACGGTAAGCCGCGGCACTATCGCCGTCGATCGAGCCGAAATTCCCCTGCCCCGCAATCAGCGGGTACCGCAGCGAGAAGTCCTGAACCATCCGGACCAGCGCGTCGTACACGGAGGCGTCACCGTGCGGGTGGTACTTACCGAGCACATCGCCCACCACCGTCGCGGCTTTCTTGAAGGGCCGGTTCGGCGAGAGCCCCGCCTCGTGCATGCTGTACAGGATCCGCCGGTGCACCGGTTTCAGGCCGTCGCGCACGTCAGGGAGCGCCCGCTGCACGATTACGCTCATCGAGTAGTCGAGGAAAGACTGCTTCATCTCGTCCTCGATCATGCGAAGCACGACCCGGTCTCTCTGCTTTGCCACGGATGTATCCTGGTTCGATAGCGCTGCGATCTGATCCCGCGTCCGGGGCGGACGCGTCCGGCGAGGTCGATCGTGATACCCCGCCCGCCGGGAACGGTTCGGCATTTATTCGGGCACGCCGGCCCGTATCGTGCACACCCTGGCCCTCCGGCGGTGAGCGGAAGTCTAGAGCATGCCCGGCGCTCCCACCATCCCTGCGGATGCTCCGCCCCACGAACGAAGCTGGGCACGCGTGATCGAGAGAATCGTACTGCTGGGCTACATGTGCTCCGGGAAGAGCTCCGTCGGTGAGGCGCTCGCGCGGCGGCTGGAGTGGCGTTTTCTGGACTTCGACGTGGAGATCGAGAGGCGGGAGGCGCGGCCGGTAGCATCGATCATCGCCACCGAGGGTGAGGAGTTCTTCCGAACGGCTGAGGCGATGTTGACACGGGAGGTCAGCGGCGCACCGGCGATGGTCCTCGCGCCCGGGGGCGGCTGGATCACTCGCCCGGAGCTGCTGGAGGCGATCCGGCCCGGCACCCTCTCGGTGTGGCTGAGCGCGTCGGTGGACGAGACGGTTCGAAGGCTCCGCACCGACACGATCGACCGGCCCTTCCGCGACCATCCCGACCCGGCGGGGATGATCGCATCCATGCTCGCCGACCGTGAGGCGCTTTACCGGCGCGCCGACCTGAAGGTCCCCGTGGACGGGCGCACCATCGAGCAGATCGCCTTCGAGCTCGAGCAGGTGGCCCGATCCCGCGGGCTCCTGTTACCGGCTGTCTAGCTCGTCCAGGATCTCCTCGTACTCGAGCGCCATCGTCGGGTGGGAGTGTCGGTACGCGGCGCGGATGCCTCCGCGATAGGCCTCCCGCGCCTCGTCCTCCCGACGGAGCTGCAGCAGGGCGTTGGCCAGCCTGCCGTACGCGTTGCCTTCGTCCTGCGTTCGCTCCAGGTACGCCCGCAAATGCGTCACGACCTCCTCCCATTCCCCCGTCCGCTCGTACTCCAACGCCAAACCGAAGCGCGCCCGAGGATCGTCCGGGCGCGCTTCCGCCATCCGCTTCAGTAATTCGATTCTGGACATTGAAAGTGGCTATCGGCGATCGGCTATGGGCTATCAGTGGGTCCACACGCGGTCGCGAGATCGCGCGCCGTGACGGCTTCCTGCAGGCGGATAGCCGATATCCGAGAGCCTCTTTTCAAATCATCTCACGGACCACGCGCGCGGCGAACGCGCCGACCATCACGCCGAGAACGGCGGCCCCGCCGACCATCGCGACCCGCTCCCGCGGGACGGCAGCGAGGTCGCCCTTCCATCGCGTCCAGGCCCGCGGAGCCGCTGGTGCTTTTCTCTCCGGGCGGATACCGGCGCGCTCGGCGGCCGGTGCCCCGGCAGCGGGCGCCTCGGTCGCACAGGCGGAACAGGTGGCGGCGCCGGTTTCCCGGTTGCTGCGGTTCGTGTAGACCATCGGCTCCGCACACTGGGGACAACTGGTCGATGCGTCCCGCGGCCGAATGGCCGAGTAGAGCGCGCCGCGGCTGATCTTCAACTCTGTCACGATCTCCTCGACCGTTCGACCGCTGTCCCAGTAGAGCTCATCGGCACGCTTCTGGGTGGAGCCCGGCGTCGCGTCGATCACCGGCATCGTTCCCTCGGGGGTTCAGGCGTTGAAAACGGGTGGTGAGGGTGCACAGCACATGCCACCGCAACCATTTAGCACTTCTGGATCTGACGGCAGCGGACCGGTTCGGTGGCGACCCGGCGCGTTGTCACCCGACCGGCGCGGTTTTATCTTCCCGGGCCGAGTCGTCGCCTTTGGCGGCGCGGTACGCCCGGTGCGCCGTGAACCAATATCGCGTGTCATTTAGCAATACGATACGAGGTCGTCAACCCGTGCCCCCGGAGCGCGGTCGCCCGGCGTCCCCGCGCAACGATCAACCCGGCGAGCCGCGCTTCCCCGGACCCGACGTGCCCGGGATGGGCGGAGCGTCCCTGGGGCTGCTCTTCGGGACCGTATTCCTCGACCTGGTTGGGTTCGGGATCGTGATCCCGCTACTGCCGCTTTACGCCGAGCGCTTCGGCGCCGGCGCCGTGACGATTACGATGCTGGTGGCGGTTTACTCCCTGATGCAGTTCATCTTCGCTCCCTGGTGGGGGCAGCTTTCCGATCGGATCGGGCGCCGCCCGGTCTTGCTGATCGGACTTTTCGGCTCGGCGGGATCCTACCTCCTATTCGGCATCGCGGGTTCGCTCACGACCCTGTTCGTCGGCAGGATTCTCGCCGGGGTCGCCGGCGCCAACATCGGGGTTGCTCAGGCGTACGTCGCAGACGTGACCCGGCCGGCCGACCGGGCGCGCGGAATGGGAATCATCGGGGCGGCCTTCGGGCTCGGGTTCATCTTCGGTCCGGCGATCGGCGGCGTTCTGGCGCGTTACGGTCCGGCGGTCCCCTTCTTCGCGGCGGGCGGGCTCGCCCTGGTCAACGGGCTCCTGGCGCTGCGCTGGCTTCCAGAGTCGCACGGGATCGACCGCCGGGTCGCTGAGTCGCAGCCCGGCTTTGCCGCGCGATGGCAAGCGCTGGCGCGGCTCGCCCGCGTGCCAGGCGTCTGGCAGCTTTTCGCCGCGTTCTCGCTGCTCACCCTCGCGTTCGCCGGTCTTGAGGCCACCATGTCCCTCTGGGCGGACCGGCGCTGGGACTTTTCGGCTTCGGAGGTGGCGTATCTGTTCGCCTACCTGGGCGTGCTGGTCACGGTGGTGCAGGGCGGGCTCATCGGCCCGCTAGCGCGCCGACTCGGCGAGCGTGGGGTCGCACTGCTGGGGCTCGGCTCCTTCACGGCTGGGCTGCTCGCGCTCGCGATTGCGCCGACGCTCGGCACGCTGGCAGCGGCGCTCGCGTTGATCGCGCTCGGCCAGGGGGCGGCGGGGCCGGCCCTTTCTGCGCTGATCTCACGCGCGGCGCCAGCAGCAGAGCGCGGCCGGGTGCTCGGTGTGTCGCAGTCGCTCTCGGCGCTAGGCAGGGTGATCGGCCCCGTCTGGGGTGGCGTCGCTCTCTCTCGCATCGGCCTCGGCGCCCCCTACCTCTCGGGTGCCCTGCTGGTCGCCGTCGGGCTGGTCGTGCTGCTCGCCGGATCCGCCCTCGCCGGAGATCAGGGATGATCCGCCCTGCCGCCCTCACCCGCGACGCCCGGATCGCGCTGGTCGCCGCGGCCGGCCCACTGCGCGCCGAGGCCGTCGACCGCGCCGCGGAGCGCGTCCGGCGGTGGGGGTGGGAGCCGCTGGTCGGCGAGCACGCGCGGCAGCGTACGGGGTATCTCGCCGGTTCGGACGAGCAGCGCGCGGCCGACCTGCAGGCGGCGGTGAACGACCCGCACAACCACGCGATCTGGTTCCTCCGCGGCGGGTACGGGACGATGCGCATTCTGGATCGGATCGACTGGACTCCACTGGTGGCGCGGCCGCGCCCGGTGATTGGCTTCAGCGACAATACCGCAATCCATCTGGCGCTCCAGAGACATGGTCTGATCTCCTTCCATGGGCCGCACCCGGCCGCGGAGGATCTGACCGCCTTCGCCGAAGCAGGGGTCCACCAGGCGCTGACCGACCCCGACCCGGCCGGCGCGATCCCCTTTCCCGCCGGCGTGGACCAGCGCGCCCACACGCTGGTCGCTGGAGTAGCGGAGGGGCCGCTGGTCGGCGGCAACCTGTCGCTGATCGCCGCCACTATCGGCACGCCATACGCGATCCGGCCTCGCGGCGCGATCCTCTTCCTCGAGGAGGTCGGTGAGCCCGCGTACCGCATCGACCGGCTCTTCTCTCAGCTGGCGCTCGCGGGCGTGCTCCGCGACGTCGCCGGCGTGGCCGTGGGAGCGATCAGCGATTGCCCCGATCTCCCCGGCGACAGCATTCGGGAGACTGCGAATCTCCTCCTCGATCGGCTCGCGGAGTATGGCGTCCCCACCGCCTTCGGGTTCCCCTTCGGCCACGTGCCGGACAACTGGACCCTCCCGGTCGGCGTTAGATCTCGTCTCGATGCGGGCTCCGGTGTGCTGGAGCTGCTGGCGGGGGCGGTGGAGAGGAGATTTTGAATTTTGATTAATTTTGAATGGTTGGTGCACCCGCCGCCTCCGGCACCTGGAACCATTCCCTAGTGCGATCAAGACTTTCGAATACAACATTCAAATTTCCGTTGATGATTCATACGTTTTCAGCAGGTCTGGAAGAAGGCCGGGACGGCGCCGCCCTGGTGCACAGCCTCACGATTCCGGGGTGCGTCGTGGGCGGGCGGGACCGCGAGGAGGCGCTGGCCGGTTTTCCGGCGGTACTTTCGGACTGGCTGCACTTCCTGGCGGAGCATGAGGAGCAGGTGCCGCCGCCAGGGAGCGAGCTGGAGATCGCGGTGGACGAGTGGGTGACGACTCAGAGCGATGTTGCCAGCGGCGTCAGCTCCGCCCTTTTCACGAGCGACGAGCGCCCTCTCACGAGGGTGGACATCGATGTGTGCCTCCGCCGCCTCGGGGATCTGCGCGGGCCGCTGCTGCGGGTCCTCCGCCGCGTTCCGCCAGCGGACCTGGAGCGGGTGGAGGTGGGCGACTGGACGGCGAGCCGCGTCGCGGACGAGCTCGCCCGGGCGCAGTGGTGGACGTTGACCCGGTTGGGCGCATCGCCGCTCGCCGAAGTCCCGGAGGCGCCCGTGGCCCGGCTCGACACCGCCATGGCGCTGGTGGTCCAGCGCTTCACCGAGATGGCCCCGGACGTTCGCGCGGAGCCGGTTCTCATCGAGGACGAGCTCTGGACTCCGCGCAAGGTGCTCCGCCGGCTGCTCTGGCTCGAGTGGGAGTTGGGAGGCAGCCTGCTCCGTCTCCTCACCCCGATCCGCGCGGGAATTTGAAGATCTACACGCGCACAGGCGACCTCGGGGAGACCGGTCTCTTCGGTGGGGGACGCGTTGCGAAGGACCACGTGCGCGTCGAGGCGTACGGGGCGGTCGACGAGCTGAACTCGCTGCTCGGACTGGTCATTCGGGAGCTGGGGCAGGGCCCCAGCTCCCAGCTGGTACCCCGGCTGCGCCTGGTGCAGGGCGATCTGCTGTCCCTGGGGGCGAGCCTTGCGACGCCCACCGCGGAGGAGGGTGGGCGCGCCGCGGCCAGCATCCCGCCTCTGCCGCTGAAGCGCATCGGCGCCATGGAAGAGTGGATGGACGCGGCGGAAGCGGAGCTGGAGCCGCTCCGTGAATTCATCCTGCCGGGTGGCACGGAAGCCGCAGCGCGTCTACACTTAGCCCGTACCGTCTGCAGGCGTGCCGAGCGCAGGGTGGTCGCACTTGCTCGCGAGGCCCGAGTCGATGGCGCGGTCGTGCAGTACCTCAACCGCCTGTCGGACCTGCTCTTCGTCTACGCCAGGCTGGCGAACCGGCAGGCGGGCGCGCAGGATGAGAAGTGGGACAGGAACGCTTGACCCGAACACTCGATATTGGAGAAAATATGCCCTACCCGGAGATGCTGGTCAGGCCGATGCGCGAAGAGCTCACCCGAGTGGGTGTGGAGGAGCTGAAGTCGGCGGCCGACGTGGACGAGACTCTGCGTCAGGAAGGCACCACGCTGGTCGTGGTGAACTCGGTGTGCGGCTGCGCGGCCCGTAACGCCAGGCCCGCCATCGCGATGGCGCTCAGCCACGAGACGCGGCCGGACCGGGCTACGACGGTGTTCGCCGGGCAGGACGTCGAGGCCACCGCTCAGGCGCGTGGCTACTTCCACGGCTATCCGCCGTCCTCCCCCTCGATCGCGCTTCTCAAGGACGGCGAGATCGTGTACATGATGGAGCGCCACCAGATCGAGGGACGGCCGGCGGACCAGATCGCGGAGGACCTTACCGAGGCGTTCGACCGATTCTGCGCCACGCGGGTCTGATCCATTCACGACGTGGTTCCCGGAAGGTGTCTTCAATCTCGAGTCTTCGGTCTTCAGTCTTCAATCAGCTGCCGTGCGGTCGCCGTCGGAACATGTAGTCGTCCGCCAGGACAGAAGACTGAAGACTGAAGACTCCTCTCGCATCCAGCCAATCCGGAGCCGTCCATGGCAACCATGGTGTCGACGACCCAGACCGCCGCTCCACCGCTCCCTGCTTTCGAGAACAACACGCTGACCCGGCTCTTCTTCCACGTCGTCGACCAGCTCGCCGGGCCGGCGGCCCTGCGCTATCGCGACGGGGCCGACTGGAAGTCGATCCCGCACGCCGAGGTAGAACGGCGCGTCACCCGGTTCGCGGCGGCGCTCGACTCACTGGGTGTCGGGGCCGGCGACCGGGTCGCCATCCTCTCGGAGAACCGCCCTGAATGGGCGATCGCGGACTTCGCGGTTCTCGCCCTCGGTGCGGCTGACGTGCCCATCTACGCCACGCTCCCCCCGAACCAGATCTCGTACATCCTGCGGGACGCCGGCGCGAAGGTGATCTGCGTCTCGACGGTGGAGCAGCTCACCAAGATCACCGCCATTCGGCACGAGGTCCCCAGCCTGCGCGCAGTCGTTCTCTTCGACGACCCGCGCGGTTCCGAGGGGGTGCTCTCCTACGCCTCGCTACTGGAACAGGGAGAGAAGCGGCTCGACGGAGGCGCCCTGTCCGATTTCCGCCAGCGCGCCCTGGCCATCCCCCCGGACGCCCTCGCCACGCTGATCTACACCTCCGGGACGACCGGCGAGCCCAAGGGCGTGATGCTGACGCACTTCAACATCGCTTCCAACGTCGAGGCCGTACGCCGTCACCACGTTCTCGATCTGAAGCCCGGGGACGTCGCGCTCTCCTTTCTCCCGCTCTCCCATTCGTTCGAACGAATGGTCGACTATTACTACTGGGGGTCGGGGGCGACCATCGCGTACGTCGACTCGGTCGACAAGGTCGCGGAGAGCCTGATCGAGGCGCAGCCTCACGTGGTAGCCGCCGCGCCCCGCGTGTTCGAGAAGATCTACGGAAAGGTGATGGGGGCGACCGGCGTGAAGCGGGTTCTCGTGCGGTGGGCGAAGCGAGTAGGGGAGAGCGGCGTGGCGGAACGGATCGCCGGTCGGAGGTCTGGACCGCGCGGCGCCGCGGAGAAGCTCGCCGATCGCCTGGTCTTTTCGAAGCTGCGCGCGCGCACCGGCGGCAGGATCGGCGCCTTCATCTCCGGGAGCGCTCCGCTCTCGGCGGACATCGCCCGTTTTTTCTGGGCAGCCGGGATCCCGGTGCTCGAAGGATACGGCCTCACCGAGACCTCCCCCGTGCTGACCGTCAACCGCCCCGGAGCGGTGAAGCTAGGCACGGTGGGGCAGCCGCTCCCCGGGACGGAGCTCCGCATCAGCGCTGAAGGCGAGATCCTCGCCCGAGGACCACAGATCATGAAGGGCTACTGGAACCGTCCGGACGCGACCGCCGAGGTGATCGACGAGGAAGGCTGGTTCCACACCGGTGACATCGGCACGCTCGATTCGCAGGGGTTCCTCACGATCACCGACCGCCTCAAGAACCTGCTCGTGACGGCCGGCGGCAAGAACATCGCGCCGCAGCCGATCGAGAACCAGGTCGCTATGTCGCCGCACATCGCGCAGGTGGTCATGCTCGGTGACAAGCGCCCTTTCGCCTCGCTGCTGGTCGTACCCGACTTCGAGAATCTCGGCTCGTGGGCTCGGTCGAACGGGATCGACACGGCGGATCGCGCCGCCCTGGCCGCGGATCCCCGCGTGCGCGAGTTCCTGCAGCAGGAGGCGTTCAGCCGCCTGCATGGGCTCGCCCGCTACGAGATGCCGAAGAAGATCGCGGTGCTGGCGAACGAGTTCACCATCGAGTCCGGGGAGCTGACCCCGAGCCTCAAGGTGAAGCGGCGGGCGGTCGAGGAGCACTACGCCGACGTGATCGAGGCGCTGTACGCCGGCGCCAGGGACGATAGCTGAGGCGCCGCCACAGGCCTTCAGCTACATTTCGCGCCTGCGCTACCCCCCGACCCCGTCCCCCGAGGTTCGAGAGTGAACAAACCGAGTTGGCTGGAGCCCGCGTTCTGGCAGGAGAGCCTCCGCTCACTGAAAGCGGAAGTTCGCGCCGCCCGCACGGACCGGCACAAGGCGCTCGTCCTCGGGGCCCTCCTGGCGGTCGGCCTCGGGTCGTGCAGCGCGGGTGTCGCCGTCGCGGCCTGGACGCGTGCCTGC
>JAHWJV010000159.1 GCA_019348265.1 Gemmatimonadota bacterium | reverse complement strand
TGACGCGGGCGTCGGGATCCGTGGGTGCGATCTGCCAGCGCCCGTGCTCGGGACCGCCGAGAAGCGCGGCGAAACACGCTCCGGAGTCGAACCGCGGCCAGCAGAGCCAGTCGATCGATCCGGTCCGGGAGACGAGAGCGGCCGTCTCGCAGTCGCCGATCAATGCGTAATCCTCTATGCGCGCAGCCATTTCACTATCGATTTCCGAGGCCTTCCGCCGCCTGCAGGCGCGTTGGAGCGAGGTGTCTCCGGTGCTCGACCACCATGAAACGTGCCGCGGCGCCCGCCCTCAGCGGCGGACCACCCGCCGGGCCCTGCAGGGATGGATCTCGAGTGCTCTCGCCAGAGCCGGCGGCGCCGCACCGCCGAATGACCACGCTAGGCTCGCCGCACGTCCGCGAGGGTGCTCTCCGCCGCCCCTGATCCCGACTGGATGACGCTGAAGCTCCCATCGGTCTCGAGAACAAGCGCTGCCACCTCCCGCACATCTGAAATCCCTGCACGCCGTAGCGCCGCCAGAATTTCGGCGTTCGTCACCCGTTCCTTCAGCATCGCCGCGCGTCGGAGCTCCCCCTCTTCGACCAGCAGAACGGGCTCAGCCTTCACCAGCCGCTCAATCTCCCGTGACCGCACCGAAGCCGAGGTGACGATGAACTGGAGCGCGATGAGCACCCCGAACGCGACGATCGCCTGCACGGTAGATGTCGTTTCGGAGAGCAGCGCCGAAGCCAGCGTGGATCCGAACGCCACCGTCACGACGAAGTCGAATGCGTTCCACTTCGCGAGCGTCCGTTTCCCGGAGACGCGAAGCAGGATCACGAGTGCAGTGTAGCCCAAGACGCCGGTTACCAGCGTGCGAAGCAGCGGGTCAAAGCCGTTGAACAGCATTTGTGGAGGATAAACGCTACGGAATTCAAAATTTTGCGGGCGAGCGCCCGCTGGGGGCCGGCAGCCCGCCCGGGCGTCTGGCCACCGGTGTAGTCTCCGGGGAAGGATTACTCCCTCTGGGCGGCGTATCGGCGCCCGCAGATGACCGGGTATGTGGCGCTCCGCGGCGGCGGCGGGGCACACCGCACATCTCTTCATTCGCCGGCCGCCGGGAGCGAGAGGGAGGATTCGCAAGACCCTCGCCGCGCGAGCCATGTGAGGCGGACAGCGCGGGCCTCCTCTGCCGCGTGTCCGCGAACCGCCGGCAGCTGCTCGAAGCTGCATTCGTCGGGCCTCGCCTCGCCGAAAAGACACCGCCCGGGGGGCATCGCGCCCCTGAGAACCCGAGCGCGCTTGATGCCGCGTGTGGACAGTAGATCGGGCGACCGCGAGCTGTCACCACCCGCCCCGACCGCGGGAACACCTTCTGCGCCAATGGCATGGTGCCGGCGCTCGAAGGTCCGTCAGCTACGGCGCCATTTTCTCTAACCTCCTCCGATGATGCGAAAACCTGGCGTTCTGGTCGTGCACGCGAACGACGTCCTCCGGCGCGGCCTCACCGATGCGCTCGCACGCGCCGGGCTCCACCCGATCGGCGCACCTTCCGGGCTCGAAAGCGTTCTCTGGGCGCGGAGCTATTGTCCGGACGTGATCCTGCTGGCTCTTTCGATGCCGATCCTGGACGGCTGGCAGCTCATACGACTCCTGCACTCCGACACCCGGACGATGCACATTCCTGTGGCGGCGCTCTGCGAGCCCGGAAATATCCCGGATCCGAGGGCACTTCGGGATGAGGGGTTTCGTGCCTGGGCCGAGGAGGGAGCAGGTCCCGAGCAACTAGAGGCTCTCGTGCGCCGGCTCCTCCCGCCCGAGTATGGGCGCGCGGGGTGAGCGGCAGCCCGCCCCGTCTCCAACGCGGTGCGGGCGTGGTGCGGAGTCCGCACCGCTATGCGGGATTTTCACGGCTGATTCGGCCTGAAGCCGAGACGCCGATCGCGGCGCTGCGAGAGGCGCGACGACGATCGAAGGGAGAGAACAGTGCCGGCGCGGCGGCGAGAGCCCACAGCGCGGCGACCCCGCTCGACAGGAACGCCTGTACCGCGGTGATCGACTCGGTGCGAAATAGCAGATCGGGGAGCCAGGGCGGCGCGCCCGTCACTGAGCGGGTGCGGGCTCCCGCGGCGGAAGAAAACGATCCTGGTCGTACAACTCGGACTCGAAGAAGTCGCGGTCTAATGCCGTGCCGGAGAAACCCGGGTCGAACCTCCGCCGCAGCGCCGTCTCGTACTCTGGCGCGGGCGGCATCCGGAGGTAGGCCGGGAGCTCCGCGACCTGCGCGCGGTCGAGGTTCTCGAGGCAGACTTTCCGACCCGGTTGCATGCGCGCATCGCCGACGGGTACCAGGATATTCGGCTGGTGGGCGATCTCTTGCGCGATGTCATCAGCCAGCGTGACGTCCAGATACCGCACCCGGAAGGTGCGGGTGTCGAGCACCAGGTCTGTCACTTTGCCGACCGCGGAGCCATCCGCAGCGAAGACCGTCCAGCCGCGCGTCGCCGGGTTGTCTTCCGTGCCACCGAGACCTGCCAGCGCGTTCAGGCGCACCAACCTCTGCTGAGAAGCTTGCATCATGACCCCCTTTTCAGTAAGCCCGGCCATACAGACGTGGGCGTCCATGCCGGATCGCGTCCGCCGATTCGCCACGCAGTCGGGGAGCGGATCCCGCCTTCCGGAACGCCTCCAGGACGCCGGCGAGCACGAGTGGGCTGGCAGCGTAGATCCACGACCACCACGCCGTCGCCAGGGTGTGGGAATGAAGCGGGATCAGGTACACGCGGAAAAGCTGCGCGAAGAAGAACAGCAGGAGAATCCTTTGAACCCATATCAGCGCGGAGGCTCGGGTTCCCGAATCGTGGCCTTCATCCAGTGTCATGATTCCTCGCTTGACCGAAGTGTACCGCGAGCTGCGTCGATGCTGAAAGGACCGTGAATCGCCCAGGAGGCCCTACCGTCGGCCCCCCGCTCGTTCCCGGCCGCCCGCCTACTCAGCACGCAGGGCACGGTCCGACCGCCGGGCGATCGCTGGACAGTTACGCCCTTCCCTCGCCCCTGTCCATGCTGCGGCCGCTGGAATCTCCCCTGAGCGGCGCAACCCGGGACAGTCTTTTTCTCAGGCGGTCATGTGTACTCCGTTCGCTCGCGATTGGGAACCTCTCGTGCCGCCGATGGGCCGGACATGACGGCTGGTACGCGGACGGGGAGAAAACCACGCGCACGAATTGACGGATCGATGGTCGAAATGCGAGCTCATGCGGAGGGGGTCACATGCGCAAAGACAAGGATGGCGTGCAGAGAGGAGACAGGAAGGACTGCAAGTATGGAGTGGGTGGTTTCTCCGGCTACTCGTACTCGCTGCGGCGCGTGGGGAGCGACGAACCCGAGCCGAGGACCCCGCGGCTTAACGATCGCTTTCTGGGTTACGGGGCCCTTCGTCGTGGATTCGGCGGGTACGAGTATTCGCTCTCCGACGTCTCTTTAGAGCGACGCGATGCGATTCCAAACCGTCAGGTCGACGGCCACCCCGGCTTCGAGGCTCTCCCGACGGTCCCGGAGCACGCGCTCCCCCGGATAGCGCAGAGGCGACTGCCCGCTGGGTCGGGCCGCGAGGAAATCGTCGATGATGCGGTTCGCCGTCTCCTCCGCGGCCGCGGAGGGGCCCAACGTGGCGGGGTCTATGGCGATGAAGACCTGCGAGATCGCTGATTCGCGCAGCGGGTCGGGCGGGATCTCGTGCGTGGCTCGCCCGCCGGAGAGAATGGCTGCGAGCAGGTCGAGCACGAGCGCGAGGCCGGAGCCTTTCCAGTAGCCCGCGGGGAGGACGCGGCCGGTGGCCGCGATCGCGGCCGGGTCTCGCGTGAGGGCGTCGTGGGCGTCGAAGCCACCGTCCACCGGGAGCATCTCTCCGCGCAGCCGATAGGCCTCGAGCGCGCCGAAGGAGAACTGCGACATCGCCATATCCAGCACCACCGGGCCCGCCTGACGCGGAACGGCGACGACCAGTGGGTTGTTGCCAAGGCGCGGCTCGCTCGAGCCCCACGGCGGAAGGTTGGGCATGGTGTTCGTCCAGCAGATACCGATGAGGCCGGTCTCCGCGGCCTGCCACCCGTAGCTCCCCCCGCGCATCCAGTGGCTGGTGTTCGCCAGCGCGACGCAGCCGATGCCGTGCTCGCGGGAAAGCTCGATCGCCCGGCCCATGCACCGGTACGCGTTCACGTTTCCAGGGCCGTGGCGGCCCTCCCACCGCTCGATCGGCCCGTGCGCCGTTGTGCGCTCCGCCCGCCCCCGAACGTCCACCTCGCCCGACTTCACCATCTCGACGAACCGCGGGAAGCGGTGCAGCCCGTGCGAGTACACCCCGTCCCGGCTCGCGTCGGCGAAGAGGCGCGCGCAGAGAGCCGCGTCTTCCCCGGCGAGCCCGAGTCGGTGGAGCACCGCGACGAGCGTCTCCACGACTTCCGCATATGGAACCCGGATCATGCATCCGCTCCGTAGCGAAGCTCCCCATTCACCGCCTTGCCGATGCGCGAGTGCCCCATCACCGCCCCGGGCCGGGCGTGGCCGGCTCGCCAGGCAATCCATCGAGCGCGACCGCCCGGGCCGGCCGGCTGGCCGCGATCGGAGCTGGCAGCGTCGTCACGGCTGGCCTCCTCGGAGCGGAGAACGGCGCGGAAGACGGAGCCACCGGTCCAGGACGTCGTGTTGGCTCTCCCCCTCCACGGAGCGACGGATCCACAGCCTCTCGAGCGCACCAGTCCTCTGGAAGGCATCGCGCGCCACGCGCATCTCGCCGACGACCCGCGCTTCCGGGAGCGGGACGCCGGCGGCGTCCACCACATCGAGCAGCAGCAGTGGGCGCGGGGCGACCGCCGCCGCCAGGTCGGGGAGGTCGTATGCGGTCAGCATCCCCGCGACCGCGGCGGGTATCTGAGAGGTGCGGTAGTAACGCGAGGTGGCGAGCGCGGTGTACGAGACCAGCGGATCGACGAGCGCGACCCGCGAGAAGGCGGGCTCGAAGGCCGCGCCGTGCAGCAGCACCGATGCCATCTCCCCCTTCGCCACCGCGTCGATTCCGCCGGCGGCGACGTCCGGGCGCCCCCCCAGGACGCGAACGAGCCGCACCAGGTCGCCAGCCTGCACGCCCGCGAGGGAGCGACCGACGAGCATGGCTCCGAACCAGAGACCGAACGGGGCCGGTCCAGTCCTGAACCCATACGAGTCGCCGCGGAAGTCACCCGGGCCGACTTCGCCGATACCCGGGAGGTCGGGCGCGGCCACCACGTAACCCTGGCGCACCAACCGCTCCATTTCCCCGCCCGGACCGGCCTCCGCCGCCTTGCCCGACGGGTGGAGGTAGACCATCGCGGGCTTCCGCGCCCCGCCGTCCGGTAGCATCAGCAGGTAAGGCATCGGGTGGCCCCCCTCACCGTCGAGCACGTACTTCTCGACCACGTAGCCCGCCCGGCGGAAGCGCCCTATGAAGACGGGCTCCGTCGGGGTGGCCGGGTCGCGGAAGCCGGAGAGCCGGCGCGCCGCCGTGATTACGCGCGATAGGTGATCAGCTCCGCCCTTCCGGGTCCGCGCTCGCTCCTCGCTCAGCGTCGTCGCGGTCGCGCGCGCCAGGTCGAAGGGGCTTTCGCCGCCGACGGAGACGGAGCTCGCCGTCGCGGGCATCACCCGCAGCTCGGCGGCCGTGATGGGCGCCAGCGCCTCGTCCCGCGGATCGCCGGGCAGACTCAACGCTTCCTGGAAGAAGGCGTACACCGCCTCGCGGTTCGCGCGGGTCGACTCATGACCCGCGTCGTCCTCCACCATGCGCAAGCCCGTCGGTCCGCCGAGCGCGGCAAAGCCGCGGAGCGACTCGCGGTAGGTTTCCCGGGCGCCCTGGATGCTGAATATGTCCCGCGTCGTGGTCACCATCAGCGTCGGCTGAGGCGCGCGGGCGATCAGCAGGTCCCCGTGGTCCAGCCCCCGGGCGAGGCCGTGGAAGAAGTTCTGCTCGGCATCCTGCGGCCCGAGCGTCTCCCAGAGCCGCCCGAAGCTGGTGATGTAGTTCTCGATGGCCGCGGCGCGGACGCGCGGGTCGAATGCCGCGAGATAAGCCGTCTGCGTGCCTCCGCCCGAGCGGCCGGTGGCGCCGATCCGGGTGGAGTCCACCTCGGGGCGGGTGGCGAGATAGTCTACGGCGCGCATGGCGTCCCACGTCATCTCGCGAGCCAGTGAGCCGCCCGTCAGGAATAGCTGCGCCCCCGCGTAGGAGTGCTCGAGCGTATTGCTCCCCACCACCGGCTCGCCCGTCTTCGGATCCAGATAGTGAAGCCGCTCCCCCTGGCCCACTGGGTCGATGGCCAGCACCACGAAACCCTTGTGCACCAGGTTCAGGATCAGCTGCTGGTAGGCGTTCGACCGGAAGGAGAGCAGCGTGTGCCCGCTGAGATACACGATGGCCGGCCGGCGCCCTGCGGGCCCATCCGGTAGAAAGAGGGCTCCGGTCACGAGCTGACCCGGTCGGGACTCGTAGACCAGCTTTTCGACCCGGAAGCCATCCCGCCGCACCGTGCCGAGAACCCGGGCCTTCAACGGCGTCCGCTGCGGGAAAGACCCCATGGCCTCCGCCAGTGTTCGTCGCACCCAACGCTGCCGCTCGCGCCAGTCCTCCTCCGTCGCCAGGGCTCCTACCGTTCGGGCGCGCTGCTCGAGCTGGAGCTGCGCTTCGCGAGCGAGGAGGCGGTACGTTCCGTTCGGAGCGTCGGTATACCTCATCAGGCGATTGCCGCCCGGGCCGTGGAAGACCCGGAGGTCCTCCTGGGCCCGCGAGTGGCTCGGGGCGAGGAAGAACCCGAGCAACCCCAGCCCGCAGACGGCCCGGCGAAGCCTGCGAATGCCGCAAAGCGCGCGATCGCGGATCATGGAATGTGTCTTTCTCACAGTGTCGCGGCTCGGGTATGTGATTATCGCGTCGGCGGCTGGGCCGCCAGGTAGACCGTGGCTTCCACCGCGCGGTGGATCTGCGCGTGCGCGGCGGGGTGCTCGCCCGCCTGCGGCGGATCGGGCGGGACGGCAGCGCATACCTCAACAGCCGGCGGACGCCTTCCTTGGGCCAGACGCGGAGCAGGAGCGCGAAGCGCGGACCTGGCGGGAGCGAACCATCAGGTCCTCCATCGTCTTCGATACCGCGGCGGGGCTCACGTCCGGAGCCAGGGCCGAGATGTACTCGTGCCGAGGATCATCCGGCTGCGTGCGCCACTCGTGGGTACCGTTCGGGAAGATATGATTGTACCCCTCGGTAACCAGCTTCCACGGGTGTCCGGTGCCGCGAACGGCCACCAGCACGGCGATCTGGTCGGCGCTGTGGCGGTCCTGCGGCGGACCACCGAAGTAGTGCTCGTACGCGCGCCGCACCGGGGAATCGGCGGCGGCCTCCGTTCCGAGGCGGGCCCCGGTGGCGAGCGCCACCGCGAAATCACCGCCTCCCGTGAAGGTGATGCGCGTGGGCCACTCCGCCGCCACGTGAACCGTCGCGTCCGGGTGGGGCTTGAAGTTTCCCCACGGAGAAGGGTCCAGGTCCGCCGGATACCGGCTGCCCATGGCAACGTAGTGCCTCACCTTGCGCGCGACGAGATCGACGCCATGGAGCGGACTGTACTGATCCGGAGCCGACCGCAGCAGATCGCTCAGGTTCGTGAGGTCGCCCACGGTGACGACGACGACGCTCCCGTCGGGCTGCGCCGCCCGGGCGCGGCGATAGACCGTGACGGCGTCCGGCGCGTCGTCGTTGGAGCGCAGGTC